>JBBQVY010000091.1:0-16980 GCA_038211085.1 Chitinophagales bacterium
CAGCATTACCTATAGTTCTTTCCAAATGAAACTTACCTACAACAAAATAATACAACTCCGAAAGGCGCTTCATCTGTAAAATGTCAAAATTTAAAACACCACGTGCCGCTGCATTTGGGTAATTCTTTTTATAATTTTCAAGAGTAGGTGTATATCCATAATTAGGGCCAGAACTTCCAATAAAAAGCACACTGTCGCTGTTCCAATAACCCTTCATAAATTCTTCCATGTTTCCGGCATTCCAGCTAATTGTCTGGTCATGCAAAACTGCTCTTATCATTTTTTCGTCAGGGGATTGGCAAAAGCATTTAATGCTAATAAACAGCAGGCAAACCAAAGAAAAAAGCATCTTTTTCATAAAAGGTAATTTGTTACAATTTACAAATAACCACATCATATGCTTTCGATTATCTTAGTAAGATGGATTACCTGCTACATCTACAAAAAGATAAAAAGCTTGCAAAAATTATTACTGAAGAATTACCTCCCCTTCAACTTCGAAAAAATATTGCCCTGCGTTTAATGGCAAGCATTATGAGCCAGCAGCTAAGTACCAAAGTTGCACAGGTCATCTACCGCCGCTTTCTTGAATTGTATAATGGTAAAGAGCCAAAACCGCAGCAGGTGCTGAACACTTCACCAGAATTGCTGCGTAGCATTGGTCTTTCGAATGCCAAGGTGAGTTATGTAAAAAATGTAGCTGAGTTTTGTATTGAAAACAAAATTTCGGATAAGCAATTAATTAGTATGCCCAATGAGGAGATAATAGAAAAACTGGTGGCAATAAAAGGCATAGGGCAATGGACTGTTGAAATGTTATTGATGTTTACCCTGGGCAGAGAAGATGTTTTTGCAGTAGATGATTTGGGCATACAACAGGCTATGGTTAAACTGTACAACCTGGATACCTCAAACAAAAAACTACTGAAAGAAAAGATGCAGAAAATTGCGTTTAAATGGAGCCCTTACCGCACCTACGCATGCATGCATTTATGGCGATGGAAAGACATGAAGCCTGTTCCTAAAGAATAATAAATTACTGATATGCTGCTACGTGGTTTGCTCATTATCGAAATCAGAAACATTTGTTATGGCATAGCTTTAGTATCGGTAGATAGATAATAAATTTGCACCTGTTATATTCCATCATTCTTCAATAATTAAAATTTTACATTATGGCATTTACACTTCCTGCGTTGCCTTATGCCCACGAGGCATTAGAGCCACATATTGATACTGAAACCATGCAAATACATCATGGCAAACATCACCAGGCTTATGTTGACAATCTTAATAAAGCAATTGCCGGTACTGAGCATGAAAATAAAAGCATTGATGAATTGGTAGCTGCTGCCGGTTCAATTAGTCCTGCTGTTCGTAACAATGGCGGCGGACATTGGAACCATTCTTTCTTTTGGGAAAGCCTTACGCCAACAACAGGTGGGGAGCCATCAGGAGAACTTACATCAGCCATCAATGAAACATTTGGCTCTCTTGATGCACTAAAAGAAAAAATGAATACTGCAGGCACAACGCGTTTTGGTAGTGGATGGGCATGGCTGATTTTAAAAGATGGTAAGCTGGAAGTTACTTCTACACCAAACCAGGACAACCCATTAATGGATGTTGCGGAAATAAAAGGCACACCTTTGTTTGGTATTGATGTTTGGGAACATGCTTATTACCTGAAGTATCAAAACAAAAGACCTGATTATCTTAAAGCAATTTGGAACGTTGTTAACTGGAGTAAAGTGGGTGAGCGTTACAGTGCAGCTAAATAATTTTTACTGTACACTAATTACTTTATAATTTTCGACCCTGGTAATACTGCCAGGGTCTTTTTATTTAAATCATATTTATGAAGTTTATCAGTTCAGCTATTATTTTTTCAACGCTTCTCCTGGCATCCTGCTCTTCAAACGAAGTTCAAAAGAAGATACTGGTAATGGGTAAAGGCACTATTGTAGTTACCGAGAAGAATGTAAACATGACCAAAGGCTCGGGATATGCAGAAAAAGAAATTGATATAAGAGATAAGGAAGCAACAACATTAACCGTAGAAACAGAAAAAGGCAAACAGGATATTTCGGTGCCCGCTGAAGGTGGTTATTACATTTTAAACTTAAAGTCCGATACAATTGCAGGCAGCATACAATTAATGGGAAAAGACATATCTAATAACACAGTTATGACGCAGGAAGTCCTCAAGTCGAAAATTGACAGCCTTGCTACAATGACTACTGGTAAAAACATAAATTTTAAAACGAATTTTATGGTGTTACCCAATCAACTTTTAAAAATTACAACTAACAAAAGTGCGCAGGTGTTTGGTCCTTTTAGAAAAATTCCTGCTGAATTGGAAGTGTCAGAAGATAACAAAGAACCGGAGATTTATAAGTTTTATACCAACATGGAAATTCGCGAGTTAATTGGGAGGTTGAAGAAACTTACTTATTAAGAAAGTAATAGATCAAAAACCTGGAACGAAAAACGGTAACCGCTGAAAGCTAAATGCAAAGAAATTTTACGGTAGTCTAAGTATAGGCATCTTACAAAAGGTTCTTTTAGACTACCGTAAAATATTTTTGACCAACTAACAACTGAATGTTGCCACTAATGCACGAATAGAATTAGTGAACACCAACAACGAACCATCACCCACCACCAACTACTATCTTACGGCACGGGATCATGTCCATGACCACCCCAGGGGTTACAACTGGCTATTCGTTTTATAGCAAGCCACGATCCTTTTAATATTCCATACTTTCTTAATGCCTGCTCTGCATAAGCAGAACATGTTGGGGTGTACCTGCATTGAGGACCCAATATTGGTGAGATGAGGCGCTGGTAAATTTTTATCAGCAGTAAAAAGGGGTAACTTAATATGATCAACAGTTTTTTCAATTTGTATGCTGGTTTGCTGTTACTATTGCCTGTAGCCTGGTAAGGAGAGTCCCGATCTTTTCATGCAAATCTTCGTAGCCTGGCAGCTCTTTTCCTGTGTAAATAAAAAACAAGGCCAACTGCTTGTTTAATCCTATCAATTGTAAGGATAATGTAGTTTTTTGTAACCGGTAGGCTTCTCTTAATTGTCTTTTAATTCTATTTCTATCTACAGCTTTTTTAAAATTACGACTGCTTACCGATACGGTGGCTTGAAGAGAAACATCTGTACTTAAAGGTGCAAAAGCATACAAAACCTTAATGGGGAAAATTGTAATGCCCTTACGTTCATTAAACAAGTGCTCTATGAGTTTCCGGCTTTTTAGCCGCTCCTGCTTATTGAAAGTAAGTGCTGAGATAAGATGACTTTTTTAGTGTAAAACTTTAACCGAAGAGAAAATTGGAATAAGTAAAGTTAAGATTGAAACCACACTATGATCGCAGGAGAATCAATGAATATATGGCATTGACATAATCGAATAAAAGCCATCAAAAAAGCCCCGTCAAAATACGACAGGGCTTATTATTTAAAACACCACAACTATTGTTGCAGGTTTACTTTAGTCTTTTCTCGTCTGATACAGTCAGTTTCACACGACCTTTCTTACGACGACTTGCCAAAACTTTACGGCCGTTAGCGCTTTCCATACGTTTACGAAATCCGTGAACAGTTTTACGACGCTTAGTGTGTGGTTGGAATGTACGTTTCATTTTAATTTTTTTACTAACCCTACAATATTGTTTCAGTAAAAGCAGTACGAACCATTAATACTACTTTGGTGAAAGGACGGCGAAATTAAGAGAAACCATCGAAAGGAAAGGAATTTTCTATTACTTTTTTTGCTCAATTCTCAATTAACTCAATTCGATATGGGTTGATTGCAAAGGGTCACCCAAAAAAATACTGGCATGAGCATCAAAATCAGCGGGATCGTCTGTAGTAAAGAAAGAGCGTGACCCATTTTTGCTACACAAAGTTTCCATTTCGGGATGGCGTGCCAGGTAATCTTTTAAACTTTTTGCAACAATTTCTCCCTGCGAAACAATCTTAATACCGCCAGGCAAAAACTGGCTAATCTTGCCCGTAAGCAATGGATAATGTGTACAAGCTAATAACACTGTATCAATCTCAGATGCATGCCCCAGCAATTGGTCTACATGCTTTTTTACAAAGTAATCAGCGCCGGGTTTATTGTGCTCATTATTTTCAATTAATGGAACCCACATGGGGCAAGCTTCCTGGTGCACCTGTAAACCGGGAAAAAATTTTTGTATTTCAATTGGATAAGAATTGGAATTAACTGTTCCTTGTGTTCCAAAAACTCCTACATGACCTGTTTTTGAAAAAGAGCCAATAATTTCAGTTGTTGGTCTGATAACGCCCAATACTCTTTTACCGGGATATGCATTTACAAGATTTTTTTGCTGAATGGTGCGCAGGGCTTTTGCAGATGCAGTATTACAAGCAAGTATTATAAGGTTACAACCCCTGTTAAAAAACCATTGAACGCACTGCCAGGTATAATGGTACACCGTATCGAACGAACGGGAACCATATGGTGCCCGCGCATTATCACCCAGGTACACATAATCATATTCAGGAAGTGTTGTTAGAATCTCCTTTAATACGGTTAAACCTCCATAACCACTGTCGAATACTCCAATAGGATTGCTTGACTCCATATAACAAAAATAAAAAACCACGCAGCAAATGCGTGGTTTAATAATATGTACAATACTAAATTATGGTTTTTTTGCTGCTGGCTTGGCAGGTGTCGGTGCTGGTTTTTTAGTTTCAGCAGGCGGGGCTGCTTCGGTTGTACCCTGGCTTCTAAGTTGATCAGGAAGTTTGATGTTGAGCTCCTTGGCAACTTTTTCAAATACGTTTTCCACTTTCGAACCCATTTCGTAAGCTCCTGGTTTTAAAACAACGAGGTAATTATTTGTCTGCAATACTTTACTGTAAGCGCCTAATACTTTTTCAAATAAAGGCCCTGCAAGTTCTTGCTTTTTACCTTCAGTTTTTTGCTGAGAAATTTGCTGCCAGTAAATGATGGTTGTAGCAATTTCGTTGCGTTGTTGTTTTACATAATTAAGAACACTGCCGGGAGCTTTTGCTGCAGAGTCAGATTTGTAAGTACTATCCAAACGATTGTATTCACGCATTGCAAAATCATATTCACCTTTCAAAGAATCTTGCTCGTAAATTTGAAGCATGCTATCAACAGCACGGTATCCAGGCATTGCCTGAACCATAATATCTACATCAAAAACACCTATTCTGGCAGTCTGAGCTTCAACGCTGTTTCCTGCAAAAAGTAAACCGGCAACTGCCAGAAACACAAATACAACTTTTTTCATTTTTCTCTTTTTTTGTCAATGTTCACATGTAACAACCGGCTTGTGGTAAGTAACTTTAAGCTCCAGGTTATTTCAATTGTTTTTTTTGAAAGTTTATAAATTGATTTTTTAAACACTAGCTTTTAAACCCTAATTCACGTAACACCTCTTCACTTTTATCCAATTTCGGGTCGGCAAATATAACTGTAATTCCCTCACTTTTATCCAGCACAAAATCGTATCCACGGTTAACTGCCATTTTTTGAATAGCGTTGTAAACCTTGTCCTGTACGGGTTTTACAAGTCTTTGCCTTTCTTTAAAAAGATCTCCCTCGTAACCAAAACGCTTCTTTTGTAATTCCCGAATATCCTTTTCCATATTAAATAACTGGTCCTCTCTCTTCTTCTTCAATTCATCGCTTAGCATAAATTGCTCTGCATCAAAATTGCGATACATAAGGTTTAACTGTGCCTGCTTATCATCAATTTCCTTTTGCCAGGTAGTACCAATTTCGGCCAATTGCTTATCAGCATTTTTAAACTCAGGTAATTTATCAAGAATGTATTTAGTATCTATGATGGCATAACGTTGTGCCTGTATGGATACGGTGGCTACCAGTAAAACAAAAGCTAAGAATAACAGTTTTTTCATAAACGTGTATTTACAGGTTGAGTTTATTTATTCCGGTTCAAAACCAAGCATGAAGGTAAACTTGGCAGCATCTTTCAATTTTGAATTTGGCGAATACCTATCCAAACCTATGCCATAGTCGAAACCTAATAAGCCAAACATGGGTAAGTAAAAACGCATACCTAATCCAACGGACCTGCGCAACCTGAAAGGATTGTATTCTTTAGTTGAATACCATCCATTAGCAGCTTCAAAAAAGCCAAGGGCAAATATGGTACTGCTTGGATTTAAGCTCAAAGGGTACCTCAGTTCAACAGTATACTTATTAAAAATGGTAAAGAACTTTTGAGTGCTTTGCTGGTCAGGATTAATACGTGGATCACTATTATTATAAACAGGGTAACCACGGTGGGCAATAATATCGTAACCCAATAAAGCAAAATTGTTACTCAAGCCTGCATCACCTACCTGGAAACGCTCAAATGGAGATACCTGGAGGTCTTTATTATAACGACCAATGTAACCATACTTAACAGCAGTCTTTAAAACAAATTGCTTGTTTCTTTCAGGACCCGACGCCTTACCCAAAGGCACATACCATTCTCCGTTAAAACGCCATTTGTGGTATTCTACCAACTCATAAGGATTTAAAGCTTTAACACGTCCCGGATCGAGCAGCGACCAGGGTGGCGTTAATTGGGTACTTAATAAGAAAGTAGAACCACTGCTTGGAAAGATCGGTTGGTTTACAGAAGAACGCTGTAAAGCAAATTTCATATTGATGTTGTTAGAAAAGCCATTGCTGAAACCTTCAAATATTGCATAATCCTTTATGCGGTAACGGGTATAGTTAAGTGATGTAACCAGGTTAAAAAAGTCATCGGGCCATTTTAGTTGCTTACCTAAACTTACACCTACTCCGCTGGTTTGAATGTAGGAGTCATTAGTACCATAGTTGTATCGGCCGGTCAGGTAATTGTAGCTACCGTTTCTATATTTAGTATCGTACACGCTAACAGTAAAGGAGTTTCTTTTTTTACCACCCAGCCATGGTTCAGTAAAAGAGAAGTTGTACGAACGGAAGGCTTTACCATTACTTTGAACTCTAAGGCTCAACTTTTGTCCATCCCCTGTTGGTAAAGGATCCCAGGCTGCTTTTTTCCAAATGTTTTTTATGGAGAAGTTGTTGAAAGAAACACCAACAGTTCCGGTCAATCCAATACCACCACCCCATCCGGCACTTAATTCCAACTGGTCACTCGATTTTTCTTCCAGCGTATAATTAATGTCAACTGTACCATCGTCAGGATTGGGGACAGGGTTAATGCCAATTTTTTCCTGGTTGAAATAGTTTAAGCTCGCAATCTCTCTTTGCGAACGGATAAGATCCGAACGACTGAATTTTTCACCCGGAATGGTTCTAAGCTCACGACGAATAACGTGTTCTTTTGTTTTATCGTTTCCGGCAATTCTAACATTTTTAATGGTTGCTTGTGGCCCTTCAATCACACGAATTTCATAATCAATGGTATCGTTGTAAACAGCAGTCTCAACCGCCTCGGTACGAAAGAACAAATAACCGTCATCCATATATAAGCCACTTATGTCACCTCCCTCTGGTGATAATTGTTTACCAAGTTTCTTATTTAGTGTTTCAAGATTATAAATGTCACCTTTCTTAATACCTAATATCATGGTAAGCGTACTGTCGCTGTATTTGGTATTACCTCTCCAAACTATATCCCCAAAATAGTATTGCCTTCCCTCATTAACCTTAATATCTATATTAAGATTGCCTTGTGAATTATAATACAAAGTATCCTTTTCAATTGCGGCATCCCTGTGACCAAGACTATTGTAATAGTCGAGTATTTTTTCTTTGTCCTCTTCAAATTTCTTTTCGTTAAACTTGGCTGATGATAATTTTATTCTAACATAAGGATCGAGATATTCTTTTGTTTTTGAGTAGGATAGCATACCATTATGGGCAAGGTAGTCGCTAAAGGTCATGTGGTCAGGAGTAGCAAAACCACCAACTTCTTTTGGAGGATACAGTGTTAACCTCGACATTTCCTTGGTGCCTTTCAACCGCTTTTTTAAGCGCAAATCAGGTACCTGGTTACCAACAAAGTTTATTTCGTTAATCTTAACCTTAGTGCCTTTGTCTACAGTAAAAGTCAGGTTTAAGGAGTTGTCAGACTTCAGGTCTTTAACTTCATCCAATTTTACGGTTACACCGCGATAACCTTTATCGCTAAAATATTTTTTTATGGCTTCAATTGCCGAACGGCGATTATTTTCTGTAACAATACGACCTCTTACCAATCCAACTTTTGCCGTAAGATCTTCCGACTCCGTTTTTTTAGTTCCTTTAAAATTAAAACTTGCTAAACGCGGACGTTCAGTAACTTCTATTTCCAGGTAGATGTTCGAACCCTCAATGCGGGTTACATAAATTTCTACGTTGCTAAAATAGTTTTGCTTCCATAAATTATTAATGGCTCTTGCAAAATGGTCGCCGCCGGGTATTACCACTTCGTCGCCTACATTAATGCTGGCAACAGAAACAAGCAGTGCAGTATCAAAATACTTATTACCACTAATGGAAATGGCTGCTACCTTGTATTTTTTAGGTACTTTTTGAGAGAAGAGATTTTCTAAATTAACATCTACACTTAAAGAAGAATCATTGCCATTATCCGGCATAACCTGTGAAAATGCTGCAGAATTAAATAGCAAGCAAGCTGTAATTAACAGTAAAAAAGGTTTGTAAACGTTCTGCATCAATATCCTATTTGGTTGTTTTGGGTCCCGCTCTGGCAATGCAGCTTTCGGGAGACAATGTTCTCTTTCGGCGAGCAAATTAACGGGATAATTTGAAAGTGTTTGTTAAATAACAGGGCGTTCATTTATAATGTAAAGTAATTATTAACCAATGTGCTGACCGTTATTTACCTGTTCGCTTATTTTGCCAAAACGCCTTTCTCTGCCCTGAAAATCGAGGATAGCTTCGTATAAATTTTGCTTTCGGAAATCGGGCCAGCGGGTTTCGGTAAAATACAACTCAGTGTAAGCAAGTTGGTACAAGAGAAAGTTACTTACCCTAAAATCGCCACTGGTACGTATCATTAATTCGGGATCGGGAATATTGCGGGTGCACAAATAATCTTCCAGTGTTTCGCTTGTTATGTTGTTAGCATCTAATTTACCTGATTGTGAATCCAGAGCTATATTTTTTACGGCATTTACCAACTCCCACCTGCTGCTATAGCTTAAGGCCATAACCAGGCTCATTCCCGTATTTGTGCTTGTCATTTCAAGCGCTTCATGCATTTCGTTTTTAGCAAAAGGTGGCAGCATTTCAAGGTTGCCAATTACAAGAAGCCTTATATTATTTTTGTTGAGGGTGTCTACTTCTTTGCGGATGGTATCAACCAGAAGGTCCATCAAACCGGTTACTTCTTTCTCCGGTCTATCCCAATTTTCTGTACTAAATGCATATAAAGTGAGGTATTCAACTCCTAGTTCAGCACAACCTTCTACAATATTCCGTACGCTTTCTACTCCATGATAATGACCAAAAAGCCGGTCTTCGCCTTTTTCTTTAGCCCACCTGCCATTGCCATCCATTATAATAGCAATGTGTCGGGGCAACCGTTTAAGATCAATTTTATCTTTCAAATCCTGCATGAAGGAAAGTCCTGTTTGGTCGGCAAATGTAGCATTTTCAAAATGTTTCTTTTTAAAAGAATTACAATACACTTTTTGCCATAAATGATTTAAGGTTCTTTTAATTATGTTAGTATAACTGAAGTGATCTGTATAAAACAATAGCTGTAATTTCTGGCCTCCTCTTAATGGCTCCAAAAATCTCCCAAAGAATTATAAACTACCAGGCAACATTTACCTGTTTCAGAAATTTAGAATATAAAAAAAGCCGGAATAAACCGGCTCACGTATCAATATAATATTTTCACTATGGGGTGGGGCATTTATAAGAAGACAAGTTGAATGATATGCCAACCTGTGCTATTACATATCCATCTTTTTGCGTGCTGTTACCCCGTTGACGACCTTTAATGCCTATTGGAGCACCAGTTTCGTAACTGCGATCGCTTAACAATTGACCTGCAGAAAGCTGGCCGTTGGGTAAAGGCGAAAAAGCATCCGGTGCATAAGTCGTACTTACATCATCAAGGTAGTCAGTATTGGTAAACCTATATCCTGCCTCAACAAACATGTTGGTCTTTTCGTTGAGGTTGTACTTAAAACCCAAGGAAATTGGAAAACAAACCGCCATTGAGCTATAAGGCTTGCGTTGTGGATATGCTGCACTGCCTTGTCCTTCTGTTCCGATTGGTCGTAAAAAATATTTTTGATTGGCCAGGTATGCAAAAGGATCGTATGAAAAAACACCTACGCCTAATGAAACATAGGGAGTGTAGGTAAAACCTGAAATACCGGGATAAAATTTGAAAAAATTAAAGTCGCCACTAACAGACAGTTCCCAAATGTTTGAATTGAAACTAAGGTTACGTCTCTTTTGTGTTTCGTTTTGACTGTAAATATCTGAGTAGCCAAGCTGGGCATAATTGGCGGCTATTTTTAAACCAATGTAATTACCGAACTGTTTTCTGAAAAAAGCTCCGGCGCTAAATTTGGGCTTGTTCAAGGCAGCCCTTGTATTAAGATCTCCAAAATAATGTGCAGCTCCAATTCCAATTCCAAATTCCCCTTCCTGCACATAACTTTCAACCATTTGGGCCTTACTGTTTATGGTAACTACGCTAGCTAATAAAATGGCGAATAATATTTTCATAATCATGTTTGCAAAATAAGCAATGTACTTTTAACGAAAAAGATCGTGAAATCTTTTAACAGATGGTTAGTTTCTTTTATCTAAACCCCATGTAAGCTTATCGCGAAGGGTTGACAAAAAGCTGTTTTCGTTAAGACGAAGCAGGTTTATGGTAAAGTCTTCCTTCTTAACAGCTAATTGAATTTCTTTGTCAACAATTTCGCGGCGGGCATCCAGGGCACAAATGCATTGCTCGGTTCGGCCTTCAATTTCAAAGCTGATGATGTTATTGTCGGGTATAATAATAGACCTTACATTAAGGCTGTGTGGAGCTACAGGAGTTATTACGAAGCTGCCGCTTTCAGGAAAAACTATGGGGCCGTTACAGCTCATATTATAACCTGTAGAACCGGTGGGGGTAGATACTATTAATCCATCGGCCCAATAACTATTCAAAAACTCTCCATTTAAATAGGTATGAATTTTAATCATGGGCGAGGTATCCCTCTTGTGAATTGCAAACTCGTTTAAAGCAAAGGGAGCATCACCAAATAATGGAATACTGGCCTCCAAATGAATCAAGGTTCGATGGTCAACTACATAAGATTCATTTACCAGAGCTTCGACGGCATTGGGAATATTCTCTTTACCAATGCTTGCTAAAAAACCAAGCCTCCCAAAGTTGATACCTAAAATTGGTATTTGTTTATCACGAACCAAGACGGCGGTATCCAGCATAGTGCCATCGCCTCCTAAACTAATAATGTAGTCAATGCTTTCATCCAGGTCTTTGTGAGTAGTAAAAATTGAAAAATCTATGGGCAGCATATTTACTGCTGAATTGTGTTCGGTAAGACTTTTAAACAAACAGATTTTTACCCGCTGTCGGGTCAGTTCCTCCAACAGAATTAAAAGCTGGCCTTCCTGGTCAACATCAAGCCCACGTGAATAAATTGCTACTTTCATTTTTGTAAACGTTTACAGTGAAGGCTTTGATAAAAGAAGTGGATTAAATGTGGTATTGCCAGCCTGGTGTAGTGAAGCACAAACTTGCATTGTATTTTCAAAAATATTAAAAAAATAATGGAGAGTTGAACATTGAGGTTTGTAAAAAAGCCTGTTACATAAAAACAGGGGAGTATTATAATAGTATTGTTCGATACCTGAAACACTTTTAAAAATCGCTTTTGGAATGAACATAAAATCCTTTATCGCCTAATTGGTTAAAACTATATTCCAGTTTTAAAACAATATCATAAATGGTTACAATATCAACCCCAAAACCCCATGATTTTAGCAATTTGTTATTTAGCAAACTGTTACCTGGTTGCGGATTATAAGAATAACCTAGGTCGCCAAAACCTTTTACAAATATTTGAACCGGAATTTTGTCAACCAACTTTGTTTTAATGGGCATTGGTACATTAAATTTAAGTGCCCGTTGTATGAACGTACTTCTTGCTACACCCCCTGCCACTCCATCAATTACATAATATTCCATACCACGCAAGTACAAATCGCTGCTGCCAAACATCCTGGTATTAAAGTAGGGCTGATTAAATGGAAATCTTATGAGACCGGAAGCCTGAAATTGTAAATATGAAGAAGGTTTTAACTGCATGCTGTACGTTCCCTTGCCCCCAACCTGCCAAATATTATTTTGACCGCCAAATCGTTTGTAGATGTGTGCATCTCCAAAGAAACCTTTTAAAGGGTATGGTATATAATCAACATTATAATATTGAATATTGTAAGCCAGGTCAGGATAGCGTAACCTTCGTTTTGAAGATGGGAAAAAAGAAGGGTTGAGCTTGGTAACTGTATCCTGTATTTGCAAATCGTTATAAGACACGGTAAAATAATGCCTTGTTTTTACAGCAGGCCTATATGAATAGGTAAGGTCGAAATGAACCTGCTTTATCAGGAAATCGTTTTCGTTTTTAAAAAATGATTGCTTATTGAAGTTGGTTCCGTAATTAATTTCACGGTTACGTGAGTATGAAAAACCCACATTCATTCCATGTTTAAGGCTTTTATCTAGAAATGGATTTTCGTAACGGATGGAGGCCTGTTGAGTATATCCTCCCACCAGCCAGATGTTCAACTTATCATTTCTTCCACTTACATTATTGTGCATGAATTTTAATCCATAATTAATTCGTTGAAGGCTTCGTTTGTGCTCAACCCACCAGGTGTTAAAATTGCGGTCTATCATTTTAAAATAGGGCAGCGGAAAAAGGTACCAACGCTCCTTTACATTTACATTAATAAGCACAATATCTTTTGTTATGAATGTTGGTGTAACTACCACCTCCACAAACAAGCTTGTATTCATTAGTTGTTGTCGGCACAATTCAATTAAGCGAGGTAATTCGGCTCGTTTTATCTCTTCATTCCTTTTAAAGGGAACTTCCCGCTCAATTATATAAGACTTGGTTTGTTTATAACCGGTAATTGTAATATCAGCAATAACAATGTTGTAAATAGCTGTATCTAAAATAGTGGCAACAGTATCGGGAACCGGTTCTATATTAACCGTTTGACCCGCACAGGGCAGGCAAAACAACAAAGGGAAAAATAGTAAAATTGTTACAGGCCTCAGCTCCACAGGTAATCGTATTATAAACACATAACGGTTAAGATGGGTAAATCTATATGGATACTTTATATCTACACAAAATTTTTACCGTTTTAAGTAGTTTTTACAAATTGAGCTAAAATAGAAATACTTCGGGGAGATCTACATTTTTAAATACGACATTAAATGATCGTAATTAAATCGCAATTCATTCTCGTAATCTTCTTCGCCTATAAAATATCGTATACTGTACTCGTAACGTTGAAAAGTTGCGATGATGGCCGAAACTTCCAATTTGTTGACCTTGATAGTTACGATTAATAGCCCAGTTTCGGTTTCAGTTGAAGTGTTTAATTGAGTTATGTATGCATCGTTAGTTTCTACAAGCCGGGTTATTTCTCCAAAAGAGTAATTCTTTCGTTCCATTTCAAGAACTATCAATGCTCCGGGTTCCTCGGTTCCGAAAAAGCTGCTGGCTGCTCTTATCAATTCGGCATAGGGTATTACGCCCAGCAGTTCTCCCGTCTCGGTTACAACCGGCACTATTGAAACGGAGAGTGAGGCCGATAATTTCAATGCAGAAAAAAAGTGTTCAGATCCCTTAATCGATTTTTTTACCAGGTCAGCTGCCAAAGCCTCAATAGAACTATCTGCTTCTACATCTAACAGCTCATCTTTACTTATTAAGCCTACAAACTTATCTTCTGTGTTTACTGGTAAATGTTGTACGTCAAAATCCTCCATAAATTGCAAAGCCAGCGACACTTTATCGGAAAGGTCTAGAGATGGGTAACTACTATTGATTAATTGATGGGCTAACATTCAGTTTTCCTTATGGGCATTCTAATTAAAAGACAACGAAAAGACAACAAAGTTTATGCTAATGTTGCAGCAGTTTGTTTGTGAGTAGCCAAAAAATTATAGAGGATGGCATTAAACTCGTTGGGCACTTCCATCATAGGAGCATGACCACACTTATCAATAAAATGGAGTTCGCTGTTAGGTATTAACGATTGAAATTCTTTAGCTACAAAGGGAGGTGTAATGGTATCGTTGTTACCCCAAATAAGGCAGGTAGGTTGTTTAACCTGGTTCAACTCTTCGCCAAGGTTGTTACGTATAGCACTTTTAGCAAGGGCTATAATTTTTATAACTTTTATCCGGTTGTTAGTTATTTCAAAAACTTCGTTCACCAACTCTTCAGTTGCCATAGCGGGATCGTAAAAAGTAAGTGCAGTTTTCTTTCTGATATACTCCCGATCGCCCCGCTTGGGATAACTATCTCCCATTCCATTTTCAAAAAGGCCACTGCTGCCGGTAAGGGTTAAAGTTTTAATTCGTTCAGGATGCTTTAAAATGTAAACCAACGCTACGTGCCCCCCCAAAGAGTTACCCAACATATGAACATTCTTGTAATTCTGGGCTTCTAAAAAGCGATACACATACTTGGCCAAACCGCCTACGGTAGTATGAAAAATGTCGAGTTCAAACAAGGGCAACATAGGAACCACCACTTTATATTGCTTACTAAAGTGGTCAATTAAATCTTTAAAATTACTCAATGCTCCAAACAGGCCATGAAGCAATACAAGAGGCTCTCCCTCACCAATTTCTAAATATTTAAACTTATCCTTTTGTTTGATTTCGTAATTCATGCAATTTGGTTCAATACAAAACAATCGAATTTTTACAAATAAAGGCAAATATTGCCAAACATCTCTTTATATAACTATGAAGTGCTATAACCTACTGGTCTGTTGCAAATAATAGTTTAATTACTTTAAAGGTAGCGACAATGCACTTATTTAACATGGGTAGACACAGACCCGAAAAAATTAGAAAGATCAGTAAACATGTTTTTAAAAATGGGCACTACCTGGCCAAAAGCATTTATAACCGTAGGTCCAAAGGGATAGATGTGTTTGAATGTAGAAGATTCATTTGCAGCGGCAACACTTACCAGGTGAATTTGGTAAGCATAAAAAAGGATAACGCTGTAGATCATCAGGTACAAGATTGCATACAATAAAATCCCTCCCAACTTATCAACCCAACCTAAAAATACCAGGCTCACAGTCTTTTTTATAAAACCAGCACCCACCCTTACCAGCAAAACAACAGTAACAAAGACAATAAAGAACGACAATACGGGCAACCACTTTGTGTGAAGATTATAATTGTTTTGAAGACTACTCCCAACAATTGCTGATAGTTTTAAAGCTGCAGCTAATCCAGCAATTAAAGCAACCAACGAAAACAATGCAACAATCAATCCTTTACTAAAGCCTTTAATAACAGCCATAACCAGGATGATTATAAAAATGATGTCTATCAAAGTGGTACTTTTCCTTCGTTTTTAACTGTTAGTTACGAACCAATTATTTAGAAAGTAATTCTTTTACAACACCAGATATGGCTTTACCATCTGCCTGGCCACCCAGTTTTTTTGACGCTACTCCCATAACCTTGCCCATATCGGCTGGTGAAGTGGCACCTGTCTCTGAAATTATTTCAGCGATAGCAGCTTTCAATTCATCCCCGCTCATTTGTTTAGGTAAGAATTTTTCTATTACAGCTATCTCCTCTTCTTCTTTTTTAGCCAGGTCATCCCTGTTTTGTTTGGTAAAAATGTCCAGGCTGTCTTTTCGTTGCTTCACCAGTTTTTGTAAAAGCTTGGTTTCATCATCTTCTTTCAACTCACCATGTGCGCCTTCTGCAGTTTTAGCTATGATGATGGCAGCTTTTATGGCCCTCAATCCCCTTAAACCAGCTTCGTCTTTAGCTTTCATGGCATCTTTCATATCTGCCATAACTTTTTGTTCCAGTCCCATATCAGTTCGTTTATAAATGAATGAAATATTTTGTAAAGTGGTTATCCAGTCTTCCAAAATGCTACTGCAACTTGTTGGTGTCTAACTGAGATTCTTTGAACTTAGCATAAAAGCTTTTGGCAAATGCCTTCATTTCCTCTACCAGTTCGGTTTGTTTTGTAGCACGGTTAAAAGTATCGGCCATGGTCATCATGGTCTGGTAAAAAAAATCAGCCATTTCATCAACCATCATGTCCTTGGTCCAAAGGTCAATACGTAAAGCTGATTTATCGGCGCCATCCCAAAACGAAATCATCATGGCCTTTGCCCGCTGTGCCATGTCGGTGGCATTGTCTGTGGCCTTCCACATAATTTGCTGGGGTACTTTATCTGCATCCAGTTGTACGTCTATACTTATAGTTGAAGTCTGCATTTGTATTTATTTGTCTCTTTTAAATTGAAGGGTGGCAAATTTAGCCAGATTATTTGGATACTGCCTGTTGTATTGCCTGCCACATAAGTTGCGATGTTTGTTGCCACGAATATTTTTTTGCTACCACCTTTCCTTTTTCTACCAGTTGACTCCTTAAATTTTCGTTTGTAAAAATGCGTTTCATTTGGTCAGCAATATCTGCAGCATCGGCAGGATCAGCGTACAGCGCTGCATCTTCACCTACTTCGGGCATGCTGCTGGTGTTGGAAGTAATTACCGGAACATGGCTTTGCATGGCTTCTATTATTGGTACTCCAAAACCTTCAAAGTATGATGGATACACCAGTGCATACGCTGCTGCAACCAATTTTGCAAGGGCTTCTTCAGGCAGGTATCCTAACAATTTTACTTCGTTTCGAAATTTATAGGTCTCCATTTTTTCTG
>JBBQVY010000092.1:0-16931 GCA_038211085.1 Chitinophagales bacterium
GAAAACAATGATCCTCTCTTTCTACACCTGCTGTACATGTTGTTGCTGATTTTTTAAGCAACCATTTCTATGTATTATTTTTCATTGTAATTACCCGAATGTATGTCTCAGTTAAAAGTTTATAATTCCCTAAGCAGGCAAAAAGAAATATTTGAAAGTATAACACCCGGCCATGTTGGAATGTATGTGTGTGGACCAACCGTTAGCGGCGAAAGTCATTTAGGTCATGCAAGACCCTTTATTACATTTGATTTTATCAATCGGTACCTACAGTATTTAGGCTTTAAAGTAAGGTATGTAAGGAATATAACCGATGCTGGTCATTTTGAAGAAGAAGGTCGGGAAGCTGAAGACAAGATCAGTAAAAAAGCGATATTGGAAAAACTGGAGCCAATGGAGTTGGTTCAAAAATATACCAACCTGTTTCACTGGGCTATGAAGCAGTTTAACAACCAGGAACCAAGCATAGAGCCTACCGCTACCGGGCATATAGTTGAGCAAATTGTAATGATTGAACAAATAATTGAGGATGGGTATGCTTATGTAGCAAATGGCAGTGTATACTTTGATGTAGAGAAATACAACACCGACTTTTCGAAGCTGGGACTGCCTTATGGCATTTTAAGCGGCCGTGTTTTAGACGACCAGTTAGATACTACCCGCGAATTGGAAAACCAGGAAGAGAAAAGAAATAAGTCAGACTTTGCCTTATGGAAAAATGCACCACCTGAACACATCATGAGGTGGAAGAGCCCATGGGGTTTCGGATTTCCGGGGTGGCACATTGAGTGCTCTGCAATGAGTGCAAAATATTTAGGTAAGCAATTCGATATTCATGGTGGCGGTATGGACCTGCAGTTTCCACACCATGAGTGCGAAATTGCCCAGAGCACCGTTTGCAATCATATTACACCAGCCCGTTACTGGCTGCACAATAATATGATTACCATTAACGGTAAAAAAATGGGTAAGAGCTATAACAATGTTATTAAGCTGAGTGAATTATTTAGTGGCAATCACCCCTTATTATCTCAGGCATTCAGTGCTATGACCATTCGCTTTTTCATTTTACAAACCCACTACCGCAGCACCTTGGATTTTAGCAACGATGCTTTACAGGCAGCTGAAAAAGGATTGAAAAGATTGTGGGAAGCATACGAGGTGCTTCAAAATTTTACAATTGAAGATTGGAGCCTGGATGAACAGCAAGTTGATAAGGAACTGGATGAAAAGGTGAACAGGTTGCTGGTGGAGTTTGATGATTTTATGAATGACGACTTTAATACAGCAAAGGTGTTGGCAAACATGTTTGAGCTGGTGCCGGTCATCAATTCAATAAAAGATAAACACCAGCAGGCTGATGTCTTGCATAAAGAAACCCTGTTATTACTTCAGCATAAAATGAAAATTTTTATAGAAGATGTGCTTGGACTAAAAAGCGAATTGTCAGGTGATCATACCAAATTAAATGGTGTGCTTGAGGTATTGATTGATCTACGTAAACAGGCAAAAGAGAGGAGGGATTATGTAACTTCAGATGCTATACGTAACCAATTATCAAGCCTGGGCATAACTTTAAAGGACGAGAAGAACGGTAGTATGAGTTATACTTACAATCAATCAATACTTGAATAATGAAAATGGTGCCAGGCAGTTGCTTTGCACCTTTTTTGTAAGTTGCTGTTTAGAGCTGATGGACGACCCATTATTCAAAACTGCTGTCTTCTATCTTGTATAATTTCCTTAGGTGCATAAAAGCATTTATAATCCTTTTGGCGTTATCAGGATCGGACTGAAGAAAGTTGAACGTAGTCTTTTCAACTGCCGAAGAATTTCCCCCTGAATTATTCAATGCTACCTTACCAATAAAAATAATATTAAGGGTGCCAACAGGCGACTCGGAATTTACAGTTTCGCTACTATTATTTGTTATAGACACAATATGTTTGGGATTGAACAACGTACTGGTTACAGCAGCATCTCCTTCTGTTTTATAACTGGTAAAGATCTCAATACCGTTAGGGGTTTTCCTGACATGTCCGTCGGCTATTATTTTTTTATTAATAAACACTTTTTGACTTATAGTCACTTTAGTGTAACCTATAATTTCCTTTGACTTCTGGCTTAAATAATCAATGGTTTCCTCAAGAGTAGCAGGTTCATTTTTTTGGGCAGAAAGTGTGAGCGCATTCATAAATGTCAATAAAAGCAAGGCAATCTTTGTCATAGAAGGTGGTGTTAGAAAACCCGAAATAATTTTTGAAAACTTGCAATACATCTACTACTTTTTGCAAGTAAACAAATGTTCTTTTATGGTGTAACTAAAATTGGATGGGTATTCAAAGGATTGAAGGTTCTTAAAAACCGAACAATAAACATAACAAAAAAACAATATTTACGTTGCTTTTTTAAACATTGAACTTAGTAATCTGCTTTAAAATCGTAACCTTGATCAAGACATATTGTTTCGGGATAAACGAAAAATTCATTCAGGCAGGTTTAAACTGTAATGAATAATAATTATTTATTCCTTTCTTTTGACAGTCGGGTGTATTTTACGAAATTCGCATCTTCATTACCTGCCCTTTATAAAATGGCCTGTTAAAAATCTGAAACATATAACATGAAAAAATACAAAGCTGGTGTTCTGTTTGGAAAAGAGTTGGAATCTTTATTGAACGATGCAAAGCAAAATGAGTTTGCCATGCCCGCAGTAAACTGCATAGGCACTAACTCAATAAATGCAACATTGGAAACTGCAGCAAAGGTTAACTCTCCTGTAATTATACAATTCTCAAATAGTGGTGCTCAATTTATAGCCGGCAAGGGCATGCCAAACGACAACCTGCAGGCCAACATCTCAGGTGCAGTATCTGGTGCTTTGCATATTCATAACGTGGCGAAATATTATGGTGTGCCGGTAATCCTGCATACAGACCATGCTTCAAAAAAATGGTTGCCATGGATTAGTGGTTTAATTGATGAAGGAGAAAAATTCTACAAAGAAAAAGGGCAGCCCCTGTTCAGTTCTCACATGCTGGACCTGTCAGAAGAACCGGTTGAAGAAAATATTGAAACCTCAGTTGAATTCTTTAAAAGAATGCAACCGTTAGGTATGGGTATAGAGATAGAATTAGGTGTTACAGGTGGGGAAGAAGATGGCGTTGACAACAGCGATGTTGAGAATGATAAACTGTATACGCAACCTAAAGATGTTGCTTATGCCTTTGAGCATTTAAGAAAAGTTGGAAAGCTTTTTACTGTTGCCGCAGCTTTTGGCAATGTTCATGGGGTTTATAGTGTTGGTAATGTGGAACTTCGTCCTGAGATTTTAAGAAATAGCCAGGATTACGTAAAGCAGCATTTTGATACTGCTGACAAACCTTTATACTTTGTATTTCATGGTGGCAGTGGTTCTCCTCAAAATCAAATCAGGGAAGCCATAAGCTATGGTGCAATTAAAATGAATATTGATACCGATTTGCAATGGGCATTTTGGGAAGGTGTTTTAGGCAATTATAAAAAAAGTGAAGCATACCTGCAGGGCCAGTTGGGCAACCCCGAAGGTGCTGAAAAGCCAAACAAGAAATTTTACGATCCAAGAGTTTGGTTGCGTAAGGGAGAAGAAACTTTTATCAACCGCCTTGAGGTTGCCTTTAATGACTTGAATTGTTTAAACAGGAATGCATAAGCTTGCTGCTTCTATAAAAATTCTAACATATTTTAAAAAACTAAAGGCAATCACTCACGGTTGCCTTTAGTTTTAAAAGGTATGGATGAGTTAGTCCGGGTTTTGCAACTCTTTTTTCCAGTAACCGTCTTTATGGTAGCGCTTTTTTTTGATGCTATGCTGCTTGCTGCTTGCTAAATAGCACCTAATAAAGGTTGTAGCTTATATTTGCGTCCATAAATTTTTTTTGATTTTATAATCATCATACAAAGCAAAGCGGCCATTTATTGGGCATCTCTTTTTAATAATCTTTATAAAGTAATAATGAGTAAAAAAGCATTGATCACCGGTATAACCGGTCAGGATGGGGCTTACCTGGCAGACCTTCTGCTACAAAAAGGCTATGAAGTACATGGTATTAAACGTAGAAGTTCCTTGTTCAATACCGACCGTATTGATCATTTATACCAGGACCCTCACACCAGCAATGTTAACCTGGTATTGCATTATGGTGATCTTACTGACTCCACCAATTTAATAAGGATTATACAGGAAGTACAGCCAGATGAAATTTACAATCTTGCTGCCATGAGCCATGTTCAGGTAAGTTTCGAAATGCCGGAGTATACTGCCAATGCTGATGGTATTGGAACCCTTCGAATACTGGAAGCTGTGCGCTTACTTGGACTTACTAAAAAAGTAAAAATTTACCAGGCATCTACTTCTGAATTATATGGATTGGTACAAGCCATACCACAAAGCGAAACCACGCCTTTCTACCCACGTTCACCATACGCTGTTGCTAAATTATATGCTTATTGGATAACAGTAAACTACAGGGAAGCCTATAACATGTTTGCCTGCAACGGTATATTATTTAACCACGAAAGTCCATTAAGGGGCGAAACTTTTGTTACACGTAAAATTACCAGGGCAGTTGCTAAAATAGCTTTGGGCTTACAGGATTGCCTGTACTTAGGTAACCTGAATGCTCAACGCGACTGGGGCCATGCCAAAGATTACGTAGAAGCCATGTGGTTGATTCTGCAGCAGGAAACTCCTGATGATTTTGTAATTGCTACAGGGGTAACCACATCTATCCGCGACTTTATACGCCTTGCCTTTGGTAACGTAGGCATTGAACTTGAATTTGAAGGAGAAAACGAAAAGGAAGTGGCGAAGATTAAATTTTGTACTGGTGAGAATATGCTTGCTCCAGGAACGGTGGTGGTTAAAGTAGACCCAAGGTATTTTAGGCCAACAGAAGTTGAATTGCTTATTGGTGACGGTACCAAAGCCCAGGAGAAATTAAACTGGAAGCCAAAGTATACCTTAACCGAGCTTGTTGAAGAAATGGTTGCTGCCGACCTGGAAATATTTAAAAAAGAACTGCTCTTAAAAGAAAGTGGTTTTAAAGTGAAAAACCAATTTGAATAATATGGAGCTGGGAGAAAAAATATACGTCGCCGGACATAGAGGTATGGTTGGTAGTGCAATTGTTAGGTTACTTGAAAAGAATGGGTATAATAATATTGTTACACGTTCTTCCGTTGAACTCGACCTTAGGAGTCAGCAGGCCGTAAGCGATTTTTTTGCTGATGAAAAACCTGCCTATGTGTTTTTGGCTGCAGCAAAGGTGGGCGGCATACAGGCTAACAATATTTACCGGGGCGAGTTTTTGTACGATAACCTTATGATCGAGGCCAACATTATCCACAGCGCCTACCAAAACAATGTAACCAAACTATTATTCCTCGGCTCATCTTGCATCTATCCTAAAATGGCTCCCCAGCCTCTTAAAGAAGAATATTTGCTTACAGGTGTGTTGGAAGAAACCAACGAACCTTATGCCATTGCAAAAATTGCAGGCATAAAATTGTGCGATGCATACCGGGCCCAATATGGCTGCAACTTTATATCGGCCATGCCAACAAACTTGTTTGGTCCCAACGATAATTACAACCTGAATAATAGCCACGTTTTACCCGCCTTACTGCGTAAGGTTATTACTGCTAAAAAAGAAAATAATCCTACAGTGGTTATTTGGGGAAGTGGCAAACCATTACGCGAATTTTTGCATGTAGATGACCTGGCTGCCGCCTGCTTATTTTTGATGGAAAATTACAACGATGCTGGTTTGGTAAACATTGGTACAGGTACTGATTTGAGTATATTAGATCTTGCCAAACTGGTAGCAAAAGTTGTTGGCTACGGAGGTGAAATTAAAAACGATCCTTCAAAACCAGATGGTACGCCACGTAAGTTGATGGACGTTTCAAAGCTTACCGGTATGGGATGGAATGCATCCATCAGCCTGGAAGAAGGCATTCAGATGGTTTATGATGAAGTGAAAGAAGGTAACTGGAAGGATTAATTTTTATTGAAATAAATTTTAAAGCAGGGTAGCAAAACTATCCTGCTTTTTTATTGCTTTCAATCCTCTTCGTATTTAAACAGCAATTGATTTTAGTTCAGGTTTTAACTTATGAAGTTGTTCCAATTTTTCCTCCAGAAAAATACTTCTCCTTACAGAAGGGGTTTCAAAAATTATTAGAGCTCCCACCTTTAACAATGATTTCAGAAGCTGCAGTTCAAAAAACTAAAACATTTCAACGGCTAAACAGCAATTATCAATAACTTAACGGCCCTTTCAAATTCATCCCACAAAAAAGGAAAGAAAACATTGTTTACTATATGAAAAAGATCCTCCTGTTTTTGCTGCTGGCCAGCACCTGCCTTTATTTTTCGTGCAACAAAAAAAGAAGTGGTAAGCCACGTGTATTGGTATTTAGCAAAACTGCCGGTTATGTGCATGCCTCTATACCAAAAGGCATTGCTGCCATTCAAAAACTCGGTAACGAAAATAATTTTGAAGTAGATACCACAGCAAACGCTGAAGTTTTTACTGACGACTCTTTAAAGCATTATGCAGCCGTAATTTTTTTAAGCACCACCGGCGATGTGTTGAACGCGGTGCAGGAAACAGCTTTTGAAAGATACATACAGGCAGGTGGAGGATATGTTGGTATACACGCCGCAGCCGATACGGAGTATGATTGGGGTTGGTATGGCCGGATGGTGGGAGGCTATTTTGTAGATCATCCCGGCATTCATGATTCTTTCCCTAATGTACAAGAGGGTGTGTTGGAGATTAAAGATGCTAACAACGAGGCAACAAAACATTTGCCCAAACAATGGAAAAAAACTGATGAATTTTATAGCTATAAGAAATTGAACCCAGAGGTAAAAGTTTTGATGACTATTGATGAGAACAGCTACAAGGGCGGCTTTGATATGGGCATTCACCCTATGTCCTGGTACCACGACTATGATGGCGGTAGGGCCTTTTACACTGCACTTGGCCATACCGATGCCAGCTTCAGCGAAGAAAACTATTTAAAACACATTTTGGGTGGCATCAAGTATGCCATGGGCAATAACAGCGAGCTGGATTATGCCAAGGCAACATCTCAATACGCTCCGGATGAAGACCGCTTTACCAAAACTCAACTTACAATGGGTGAGTTTACTGAGCCCACAGAAATGACGATTTTACCCAATCTTGATGTATTAGTGATACAGCGTCGCGGCGAAATAATGCTGTACAAAAATGAAACTAAGAAAGTAAAGCAGGTTGGTTTTTTTGATGTGTACTATAAAACGTTACATACGCCTGGAGTAAATGCCGAAGAAGGCATGCTGGGCCTTGCTAAAGATCCAAACTTTGCCAAAAATAACTTTGTCTATATCTATTACAGCCCTTCGGATACTTCAGTAAATCGTTTGTCGAGGTTTGAATTTAAGAACGATACCTTAGATAAGGCAACAGAGAGGACCATCCTGGAAGTAAAATCTCAAAGAGAAATTTGTTGCCACACAGGAGGCTCCATAGCCTTTGGACCAGATGGTTTGCTGTATGTTTCTGCCGGCGATAACTCCACTCCCTTTGATGAGCCCGGCCAAAAATATGTGAACCATGGCTATGGTCCATTAAACGATCTTCCTGGTCATGAGCAGTACGATGCAAGAAGATCTTCGGGCAATACCAATGACCTGCGTGGTAAAATTCTGCGCATAAGAGTAAAAGATGATGGCACCTACGAAATTCCTGATGGTAACTTGTTTGCGAAGGGAACCGATAAAACACGTCCTGAGATTTATGTAATGGGTAACCGCAATCCATACCGGATAACCGTAGATCAAAAAAACAGCAATTTGTATTGGGGCGAAGTAGGTCCGGACGCAAGGAACGATAGTTTTGGTGTACGTGGAACGAAAGGTTACGATGAGTTAAACCAGGCACGTAAAGCCGGGTATTTTGGCTGGCCCTTTTTTGTAGGTAATAATTTTGCATACAATCGTTATGATTATGCTACTGGTCAAAGCGGTGCTGCTTACGACCCTGCAAAGCCTGTTAATGAATCAAGAAACAATACAGGTCTTAAAGAACTTCCGGCAGTAGCTCCGCCATTTATTTGGTATCCTTACGATGCTTCACCCGACTTTCCACAAGTAGGTACCGGTGGCCGTAATGCAATGGCCGGCCCGGTGTACTATACCGATCTGTTTGCCAAAGAAACCCGCATGCCGGATTACTACAACGGCAAGTTGTTCTTTTATGACTGGATACGCGGCTGGATAAAAGCTGTGAGCATGAAGGCTAATGGAGACTTTGATAAAATGGAGCCATTTATGGCAACCACCAAATTTAATTCGCCCATTGATATGGAAGTGGGACCTGATGGAAAGTTATACATCCTGGAATATGGTAACGGATGGTTTACCAAAAATCCGGATGCAGGCCTTGTAAGAATTGACTACAATGGTGGTAACAGGCCACCGGCAATTAAAGCAGTTACCAGTGATAAAATATCGGGTGTATTACCACTTGCTATCAGTTTTAAAGTTGATGCAAAAGACATGGAGAAAGATGATATCACCTATAAATGGGATCTGGGAAATGGCACCACTAAAGAAACTAAGGAGCCCGAACTTTCTTACACCTACACTACCGCAGGAGATTATGCAATTACCGTTGAAGCAAAGGATGGCCAGGGTGCAGCATCTACAAGCAACCCAGTTAGAATCTATGCCGGCAACGAAGCCCCACAGGTTACGATCAACTTTACAGGCGGAAATAAATCTTTTTACATACCTGGTAAACCGGTTCAATATACCGTTGAGGTTAAAGACAATGATACCAGCAAACCAGACATGTCTAATCTTTATGTATCGGTTGATTATTTGGAAGGCTTTGATAAAGCCGGGTCAACCATGGGTCACCAGCAAGGTTCTGCAAGCATATCGGGCAAAAACCTGATGCTGTCGCTGGATTGTAAGAGCTGCCATAAAGAAGCAGAGAAATCTATAGGACCTGCTTACTTACTGGTATCCGAAAAGTACCAGAAAGACAGGGGTGCAATGAACTACCTGACCGAAAAGATTATTAAAGGTGGCAGCGGCGTATGGGGTGAAGTAGCCATGCCTGCCCATACTGCGGTTCCGGTTTCTGATATTAAACAAATCGTAACGTGGATCATGTCACTGGCTAATAAAACGCCGATGACAAAATCATTACCTGCCAAAGGTTCTATTGTGCCTCCGGCTGATAAAAAACCCGGTACAGCCTTGGTATTGTCTGCAAGCTATACAGATAAGGGTGGCAACAACATTAAGCCGTTAACAGGTAGCAGTGGCATATCATTACGTAACAATAGCATGAGTTTTAGCGGTAAAGAAAAATTAAAGGAGTTTACTATTTACAAAATGAACGGAGCCAACCTGCTGGTATTACCTCAAAAGGATGGTTGGTTTGTAGTTGACAGTATAGACTTATCAGGCATTCAATCTATAAATATTATGGGCGGATGGCAGGAAAGTCCAAAAGCACCTTTAGCTTTTGAAGCTCACCTTGATGGACCAACTGGAAAACTATTAGGTCAGGGTTCAATGTCTGCCGTTGCTAAAGAACAAAAGGGAGGCATGTTTAAAATGCCGTTAGAAGCTGTAACTGATGGTAAGTTCCATGCACTTTATATTTTGTACAAGTTCAACCCTTCCAACAGTACGTTGCAGGGAGGTGTTTCTGGTATTCAGTTTAATGGAAAATAGATAAGAGTGTATTTCGTAATAATAATTGCCCTGTTAGTTGACAGGGCAATTTTATTTAGTTGAGTAGCTGCACAATTGTATTTATAATGCACGCCACTTTAAAGCCTCTACTTCTATAACTTTATATACATAATATGGCCACATGGAAACATCTGTTATAAATATCGGAAAATCAAAAGGGGTAGAGTTGAACAAAACATTAATAGACAAGTATCACATAACTGATACAATTGAACTTGTTTTTAGAAGGACTATATCATCGTTAAACCAGTTAGAATACCAAGGAACGGGTGGAAACTTTCTTTAAAAGAAATGCATGCAAATAAGGATGATACCTTGTTAATTCCCGATTTGTTTGATGAAGAAAATCAGACCCATGAATAGTCAGCAATAACAAAATTATTTGGTCAGTCCGGATCCAACGGCAAATTATTATTTTGACGTGTTATTCGGAAAGAGCTAATTTTCTACACAAGAAAGCATTTCTAATTTTAATAGCCCCATCAGGGCGATATTTAGGCAACAGGTTCTAATTTGATATTTATATTTAGAAATATAAGGGCGACAATTTTTATGGCAAATACTTTTCTTCTGAAATTACACATTCAATTTTAATCCCAAATAAATGAGCACTCCCCTACGTAGCAGTAACTGGTTTGGCCGCAAAGGCAAAGACGGATTTATATATCGTGCCTGGATGAAGAACCAGGGTATTCCGGATTACGAGTTTAATAACAAACCGGTTATAGGTATTTGCAATACCTGGAGCGAACTGACACCCTGTAATGCGCATTTTCGTGAGCTGGCCGAATCGGTAAAGCGGGGTATCTCTGAAGCAGGGGGGTTTCCTGTGGAGTTCCCAGTAATGTCGTTGGGCGAAACATTGATTAAGCCAACCGCCATGTTGTACCGCAACCTTGCTAGTATGGATGTAGAAGAATCAATCAGGGCCAATCCGGTTGACGGTGTAGTACTGTTATGTGGTTGTGATAAGACAACTCCTTCACTTGTTATGGGTGCCTGCAGTGTAAACATACCCACCATCGTAGTTTCGGGCGGACCGATGCTAACCGGAAATCATAAAGGAAAAAGTATTGGCACCAGTGATGTTTGGCGCTACCACGATGACCTGCGTGGTAATAAAATACTGGAAGAAGAACTCATTTCCATTGAAGCGGCTATGTGTAGAAGTCGTGGCCATTGTGCCGTAATGGGCACCGCGTCTTCGATGGCTTGTATGGTTGAGGCTCTTGGATTAACACTACCCGGTAATGCAGCCATTCCTGCTGCTGATGCCCGTCGTAAAGTGATGGCACAACTATCGGGTTTGCGCATTGTAGAAATGGTAAAAGAAGATCTAAAACCTTCGGACATACTGGTAAGAAAGGCTTTTGAAAATGCCATTATGGTAAATGCTGCCATTGGTGGATCCACCAATTTTGTTATTCATTTACTGGCTATAGCTGGCCGCATTGGGGTTCCATTAAACCTGCAAGACTTTGATCCGCTTTCTGCTAATATTCCGCTGCTGGCTAACCTGCAGCCATCGGGCCAATACTTTATGGAAGACCTCTTTTATGCCGGTGGGCTTCCTGTAGTGTTAGAAGCAATGAAAGAATTGTTGCATGGTGACTGCATTACGGTAAATGGTAAAACCATGAAGGATAATTTCAGCAAAGCTGAATGTTACAATCCCAACGTAATAACTACCATGGATAAGCCTTTTAATACAGCTACGGGCTTGGCCATTTTGCAGGGTAACCTGTGCGAAGAAGGTGCCGTTATAAAACCTTCTGCTGCCAGTCCACACCTCATGCAACATACAGGCAAGGCAATCGTGTTCGAAAACATTGAGGACTACAAAGCCAGGATAGATGAAGAAGATTTAAACATTGATGAGAACAATATTCTCGTCTTAAAAAATGTTGGACCAATAGGCTATCCCGGTATGCCGGAGGTTGGTAATATGGGTCTGCCTAAAAAGTTATTGGAGAAAGGCATACATGATATGGTGCGCATTTCTGACGGCCGCATGAGTGGAACTGGGTTTGGAACAGTTGTGCTGCATGTTTCGCCGGAGGCAGCAACTGGTAATAATTTTGCCGTTATACGTACAGGTGATGTTATTACGCTTGACGTACCTAACCGAACGTTGAATGTTGATGTAAGCGATGCTGAATTAACACAACGCAAAAAAGAATTTGTGCCCTCAGCCCCGGTAACAAACCGTGGTTATGTAAGCCTATATGTAAAGCATGTGCAACAGGCACACCTGGGTGCAGACATGGATTTTTTGGTAGGAAATTCAGGAAGTGAAGTGTTGAGAGATTCGCATTGATGAGATATTGCTGGATTCAAATGCAGTAACGTCAGAAGAAATAATGTCTAATTTTCAATTATTATTCTAAGTACTTTTTAACGCTTGCCAATTATGACTTTTGATGGAAAAGTTGCCATTGTAACCGGCGCCGGCCAGGGCATTGGTTTTGAGATTTGCAATAAACTTGCGCACCAGGGTGCCATGGTAATTTTAAATGATATAGATGCTGCAATTGCCGGCACAGCAGCCGAAAAAATTACCAGAGCAACCAATGGAAGATGTATAGCCATCAGCGGAGATTCAAGCGACCCGCAATTTATTCAACACCTGGTACACACAGCAGTAGATAAATTTGGAAGCCTTGACATAGTTGTTGCCAATGCAGGAATTACCCTGTTCGGCAACTTTTTTACCTATGATCCGGCGGCGCTGAGCCGGGTAATGGAGGTAAACATTGGTGGTACTTTTCTAATAGCCCAGGCCGCCGCCAACCAAATGAAAACGCAGGCAAATGGGGGTTCGTTATTGTTTACATCTTCTGTAACAGGGCACCAGGCTCATAAAGATCTTGCAGCATATTCCATGAGCAAAGCTGCCATAGAAATGCTGGCTAAAAATCTTGTAATTGAATTATCCGAATTTAACATTAACGTAAACACGGTAGCACCAGGAGCAACGCTTACCGAAAGAACAATGGATGATCCTGATTATGAAAAAACATGGAAAAGACTTACCCCAATGAAACGGCCTGCCACAGTACACGATATAGCTGACACCGTACTGTTTCTTGTATCTGATAAGGCTAAGCAAATAACCGGGCAAAGTATTGTGGTAGATGGTGGCTGGAGTTGCGTAAGCCCTTCACCTTAATAACATAGAACTATACAAAATAACAGGTAACCTTTACTATAAATCATCTGTTTAAAAAATCTTAGCATGTTATAAGCTTACCAAGGCCACACAACGACCTTCTTCTCATTTATTGTTTTTTATCCCTGGGTTTTATGTACAGGTCTTGCACCAGCAGCATTACAATAAGCATTAAAGGGGTTGCCAATACCAGCCCCCATCCGCCCGTTAACGGGCTAATAATTAATTGAGCAATAAGTATAAGTGCAGGGGGTATACTCACCAGTTTTTGCTGAACAGTTGGCGTAATAAAATTGCTTTCCAACAACTGTACAAGCAAATAAAGTCCGGCAATATATAAGGCAGTATCTACCCCTTGTAGCAGGCCCACCAGCACTGCAGGCAGCATGGCTAAAAGTGGTCCAAAGTTGGGTATAAAGTTTAATAAACCTGCTATTAAAGCCAGCACTAACCATAACGGAACACCAATTATTAAAAGACCAATGGAGGTAAGCACAAACACAATAAACATGGCGAAAATTTTACCCTTCAGCCATTTTTTTAAGTTGTTCCCAATGTTATCCAGCACCTCGCCACCCTTTTTCTGGTGCTTTTTAGGAATAAGCTGTACCATTCCACTTTTATAAATCTGCGGCGAAACGGTAAGAAAAATACCGATGAATAGGATAGAGTACAAATCGCCAAAGACCCCAAATGTTGTTTTAAAAAAGCTTTGAGCAACTGCCTGTGCTTTTTGCATGGTGCCCGGCGCAGTAGCTTTTTCAACTATTTTTTTACCTATGGCATTTTGACTCAGCGTAGCCTTTGCCTTTTCAATTGTTTGGGGCAAGGTGTCGGTTAGTTGAGAAGCCTGGTTTGCAATTTTGGACCCGATCAGCCATACAAGCGCTGAAATAATAAGCAATGTTCCCACTACTGAAATAGTAAGGCAAATGCCTGACTTCCATTTGGTTTTTCTACAAATCAATCCACTCAGTCCCTGGAAAAATACAGCGATTAATGTACCGGCCAGAATCAAAAGCAGTACGCCGAACGTAGCTTTGATTAAAAGTAGCAACACTACTATCAGGGAATATATTCCACCTTTTATCCAAACGCGATTTGTATAACCAGGTCCGGATTGTTGTAAATTTTCATTTTCCATATAATTAATTTTATTGGCAGATACCTTAAAAGGGTAAACACCTTTATGTATACACATCTAAACTGATGCAGAAATTCAATAAGCAATAAATTTGTTCTACCTGTCTTATGTTGCATCATAATACAATAGTTATTCCAACACTATTTTGTGAACCATGGACCAATCAGCATACTTAAACAGTTGAATTATAGGTTGCGGAGGTTCGGCTATATTTGAAACCTATCGGCACCTGAAAAAACTAAATACATTAACTGATGGCTGAAAACATAGTAACCGCAATAAAAGAAAAAGTAGTAAACAACTTTGGGGATTTCTTTTCTGATTTTTTCAACTCTGAAAAAGTTGCCGGGCTAATACTCATCTTTTGCACCCTTTTTTCGCTGGCACTTACCAACTCAGGTTTTGGCGAGGGTTATGCAGCAATCCCTCATCAGCATATTGATCTGTCATTTGCCGGTCTGTCGCTTGATTACTCAATTGAACACTGGATTAACGATGGGCTTATGGCCATATTTTTTTTAATGGTAGGGCTTGAAGTTGAACGTGAATTGTACGTTGGTGAGCTGGCTGAGTTTAAAAAAGCTGTTTTGCCTTTGGCGGCAGCAATCGGTGGAATAGCTATACCATCGCTCATACATTTTGCACTAAATAGGGGAACAGAAACGCAATCAGGTTTTGCCATACCTATGGCTACTGATATAGCTTTTGCCCTGGGCATGCTTGCCCTTGCGGGGAAACGTGTTCCGTTAGCAGTAAAAATATTCTTAACAGCCCTTGCCATCATAGACGATATTGGGGCCATACTTATCATAGCAATCTTCTATACAAAAACGGTGTTGTTTGGCTACCTGGCCGTGGCATTTGTTATACTTGCGGTGTTATTTGCTTTGAGGAAAATGAAGATAAAAAGCCTTTGGGTTTTCCTCGTCCCAGGGGTTGTAGTGTGGTACTGTTTTTTAAAATCCGGCGTTCATGCCACTATTGCCGGCGTTTTGCTTGCCTTCGTTATTCCATTTAGTAAAGATGATAACCGCAGCGTTTCGTACCGGTTGCTGCATTTTCTGCATAAGCCTGTTGCATTTTTTATAGTTCCTATTTTTGCCCTCGTCAACACTGCCATCCTCATACCACAAAATGTATTAGAAAGTTTATCTCAACCAAATTCAATTGGCATTATGACTGGTTTAGTAGCGGGTAAACTGGCAGGTATATTCTTGCTTCCTTTTATCCTGGTAAAAACAGGATTAGCTCAATTACAAGAGGGGGTAACCTGGAAAAACCTGGCAGGTATCGGGTTATTAGGTGGTATAGGGTTCACCATGTCTATGTTTATAAGTAACCTTGCGTTTGAAGATGCTTCACTGGTTAGCAGCTCAAAACTTAGTATCCTTATAGCCTCCACAGTTGCGGCAATTTTAGGCTTACTTGTTTTTTTTACCAACAAGCCGGCTAATGAAAAACAGTTGGAGTAATGTATACAATAACATTGCTTAAAAACTTGATTTAGTAAATTGCAGCATGCCGTTTCAACTACTATCACCATACCAGCCGGCAGGCGACCAGCCATCGGCAATTAAACAACTTACCGAAGGGATTATTGATGGTGAAAGATACCAGACACTGTTAGGCGTAACAGGTAGTGGTAAAACTTTTACCATGGCCAATGTTATACAAAATGTACAAAAGCCAACACTGGTACTAACGCATAATAAAACATTGGTTGCCCAGTTATATGGCGAATTCAAGCAGTTTTTTCCTGATAATGCTGTTGGGTATTTTGTAAGCTATTACGATTATTACCAGCCCGAGGCATACATGCCTGTAAGTGATACCTACATCGAAAAAGACCAAAGCATTAACGAGGAGTTAGATAAACTTCGGCTGCAGGCTACCGCACAACTGCTAAGCGGTCGCAGGGATATTGTTGTGGTAGCTAGTGTAAGCTGCATTTATGGTATGGGTAACCCTGTAGAGTTCGAAAATGGTATTGTACGCATTAAGGCCGGGCAAATGATAAGCCGCCAGGGTTTTTTGCATTCGCTTGTAAACAGTTTGTACAGCCGCAGCCAGGGCGACTTTGGCCGGGGTACATTTAGGGTTAAGGGCGATACGGTAGACATCAACCTGCCTTATGTTGACTATGGTTACCGCATTACTTTTTTTGGCGATGAGATTGAAAGCATTGAAACGCTGGAACTATCCACGGCCAAACGCATTAGCCTAGTACCGGATGCTGCTATCTTTCCTGCCAACCTTTACCTGGCGCCAAAGGATATAATGCAACAGGTGATTTATGAAATACAGGACGAAATGCAGGCACAGGTTGACTATTTTAAAAATACCAGCAAATTTATAGAAGCGCAGCGCCTGAGCGAAAGAGTAAATTATGATTTGGAAATGATACGGGAGCTGGGTTTTTGTAATGGCATTGAAAACTACTCCAGGTTTTTCGATCGTCGGCGCCCCGGTACACGACCGTTCTGTTTGCTCGATTATTTTCCAAAAGATTTTTTATGTATGATTGATGAAAGTCACCAAACCGTGCCACAGGTTGCGGGTATGTATGGTGGTGACCGCAGCCGCAAACTTACCCTGGTAGATTACGGATTTCGTCTGCCAAGTGCATTGGACAACCGGCCTTTAAATTTTCATGAGTTTGAAGGTTTGCTACACCAGACCGTTTTTGTAAGTGCCACACCTGGTGACTATGAACTGGAGAAAACCGGTGGTGTGGTGATTGAACAAATTGCCCGGCCTACAGGACTGCTGGATCCCCCAATAGAAGTTAGGCCAAGTGTAAACCAGATTGATGATTT
>JBBQVY010000093.1:0-16931 GCA_038211085.1 Chitinophagales bacterium
TGGTTTCCTGCCCCGGAGGGGCAGCCCCCATAAAAAGTTATTCTTAAATATTTGGGTTGCCCCGCCGGGGCAAGAATTAATTTGGGGTTCTCGTTTTGCTACAGAGCGGTTACGCCGCTGGCGTAAAAACAATGCACGACAGCCGGAAACTAAATGCATTTTTTGATTAACCGATGTGCAGGGGATTCTGAAAAAAGTTTACAATGACGTCGTTGAAAGTGCTTGTAAATGAAACCAAATTTTGCACCCATTTCTAAAACTACGTCATAGCAATTTTCTCCAGGGGTATCCTGGTGGGTGAATCAATATGACGGCTTGTTTTTAATAAATCCCATTGCTCAGGTTAATGACATTGGTTGAAACGAAATAGAACACAAATGGTAATTAGCTAAAAAGCAAAATGCCCCTGGCGGGGCATTTACTTTCATTAATATATTCTTTATGGCTTATAAAAATAGTTGGTCGATCGGTACCCTGTAGAGTCCTGGTACCAGTCGGGATAGGATGTACCACCTGACTCTGCCCATTTAACAAAATTCAGGTAAATGCTGCTGATAGATTTGCCTTCAATTGGGTAGTCGAACCTGGTGGGAATACAGATACCAAACGGCAAGTTGGTGGCGGTTTTATAGTACCTGTTAAGCAAAGGTGTTGTATTGTCTTTTGCTGTATTAAACAGAAACTTATTGGCTTTGTCTGTGGGCAATTCACCCGGCAGGTGCGCTTCTATTCCGCGTGTTTTATTACAGATTATGAACGGATTAAATGGTGCCATACCAACCTGTGCAACTGTAAGAGGTGAAGCTAGTTTAACAAGCATTTTAATGGTGTCGGGCTTTACAAAAGCCGTGTTGGGATCGGTGTTTATGTAGCCTTTTGAAGACGACATTACAGTGAAGAAATTATCAAATGGAATGATGACGGCTTTTGACTGACCCGTTTCGCAACCATTAGTGCCAATGGATGCAATATTTCCGTTGGTAACCCTGCTTCCACTTACCGATGTAACGGCTGAAGAGGCAAAAGGAAACTGTATACCAAATCCATTTCCATAAGAGCCACCGGAGGCTCTTAAAACATAGTTTGCATAAATCTCTACAGTTTTATTGGCGCCATTGTTTATGATTTTGTATTGCTGATCGATAATCAGATCGTTAAGATCGTAGTCGCCGGTGTTTGGCCAGGTATCTTCAAACGCAACAGAGGAAAAAGTACTTGCAGAGGGATAATAATTTATATAAGCCCGCAATGGATCTGTAGGAAACATATCATAAGTATCGTTTACACCGTCGCCGTCTGTGTCAACCGGTTTATCTACTGCATTTACATTTGCAGTTGAGATAGCCGTTTCAGGATTAGAAGTCACATAAAAAATAAGGTCGTTAAAATCATTATCGCTGGACTGGTCTCTGCGTATGTCTTCAAAACCAATAAGAAACAGGTTGTTGGTATCATCTTTTAATAAAACAGTATGGCGCCTGGAGGCTGTTGATGTTTCAGGATTCAGGTTGTCGATAGAAAAGAATTTGTTGAGACCTGAGCCTACAGAATGGCTATTATCGCTCCATCCATTCGCAATCAGGCAAAAGCCGATTGAAGTATTGGCTGCAAATTTTCCAAGGCGAATTTTATTGCCCGATGCCATGCCTCCGCCACTTCCTGAATAAGAAGCATTAGGAAGAACGATGTTGAGTACACTTATATCGTTTACACTGGTTGGTGGTTTTGAAGTTGGGTAAGTAAAATAGGCCAACGTGTTACTATAGCCAGCCCCTTCATGCACAAAAGTTACCCATACGTCACCAGCTTCTTTAAGATTTATATTGGTTTCAGCAGTGTTTTTTAGGTAATCAGGGTGATAGGTTGGTACCGGCTTGCCCTCTGGAAGTGATGCGTTAATGTAAGACAATAGGGACGAACTGATTACATCGTTTTTAGTTTCAAGATATTTTGGAACACCTGCTGGGCTATAATTACCAATATAATTATAGGGTATATCGCCCATATTGCGCTGAAATAAACTGCTACGTTCAACATAGGTCTGGCGTCCTTTTAATAAGTCAACATTGCCACCAAAACCTGCAGCCCCACCAATAGTAGCAAGTATATTGCTGCCTTCAATTTTTACAGGTGCATTGCGTATCAAACCTATATAAGAAGCATCTACGTACACTCTTTTAAGGTATGTAGGCAGCTTAAGATTGCCAGTAACTTTTCCATCAGCATCGCTAATGGTGGTATATAGCACGCTGCCATTTTCATCTGCAGGCTTGTCAAGTACATACACCATAACCCCGGCTAAGGCTTTATCGTCATTAGTTAGCAGGTTTATATTTAAAGCAACATCTACAGTGGTGTTGTAATTAAATGTTCCCGGCACAGTCATTTTAATAGGATCTGGTTCTGTCGCAGGTATTGCTGGAACATCCTTCATTTTTACGCAAGATGATAACATGACGGTGCCAAATACCATGGCGGTAAACCCGTTTAAAGTAAGGTTCTTCATATATTGATTATTGAATTGGGTGTTAAAACGCTTGTTATGAGTTGTTTGTTGTTATGGCATATTAATTTAACCTTAAAGGAGGCAAAAACCTTTCAACAGAGATCCCCTTCTTGCTGTTTTTTAATTTGGTGTTGGTGGCTCAAAAAAGATTTTGGTTGACAGAAAGAACTTTGCGCCTCTTTGTGCCTTTTCGTCTTGGTGGCTCAAAAAAAGATGCTGGTTGACAGAAAGACCTTTGCGCTTCTTTGTGTCTTTTCGTCTTGGCGGCTCAAATCAAAGGCCAGTGATTAAGCATGTCGCGAAGTTTTGCTTCTACTCTTAACCAGTAAAAATTTGCTGTTTCCAGCTGGGCCTGCGAAGTTTTACAAACCTTGTTTTCACCGTGGTCGGTTTCCATTAACGTAAAGCACTTATACAGCCTGTCTGAACCCACTATAGTTGAAAGGCTTTTTAAAGAATGTGCATGTTGCATTATTTCATGGTTGTTACCCTGCAAAACACATTGTTGTAGCTCAATCATTTTATGGCTCATTTCCAGTAAAGACGATTCCAATAATTCTTTCTCAAACTCACTGTCACCGATTGAAAATGATTTTAGATATTCGAAGTTGATTAATTCGTCGTTTATAGATATGGCTACCACAGGAGCAACAGTTTCGCATTCAGAAATCATTTCAGGACTTTCTATTGGCACCATGGTTTTGGCTTCGCTCAAATCTTTTATATTTTTAAAAAGTTCTTCCGGGGCAAACGGCTTGGTCATAAATTTATTAAACCCGGCTTTTAAGCAATTGGTTCTTGTACCCGGTGTTATGTCTGCCGTTAATACAATGGCTGGCAGTGCTGCTTTTGCATCTATTCTCTTACGCAAATTTTTAATGGCTTCCAGGCCGCCCATAACCGGCATGTGCAAATCCATCAACACATAATCGTACTCATTTTCATCAATCAGTTGTAAAGCCATTTTACCGTTTTCAGCATAATCAGTGCGTATGTTTTTTTTGGCCAGCAGTTGTTTTAATAACCTTGCATTTTGCAAGTTGTCTTCTACAACCAGGCATTTGGCATCAGCCAGTTTATTATCGTTATCGTCTGCATAAACCATGGTAGTTGCTAAAGAAACCTGGTATTTAAATGGAAGTTGAATGCTTACCAGGTTGCCACTAATATGTACTTTACTACACTGCAGCTTACTGCTCATAGCAGTTGCCATAACTTGTAAAGAGCTTAAGAAACATTCATCAAAAACTGCCTTTTTCTGTATGGCAGATTTAATTTCGAGCATTCCCTCCCCTTTGGTCAAGGCCATCGAATTGTTGAAGAATAATTCAACTTCCTCTACTCCCCTGCTGCCAATAACATACAGAGCGATATGCGATATAATTTTGTTTAAAATTCTGCCATCAATAAAAATATTTTTTGGCAATGCCGGTGACAGGTAAATATGTAACGATAAGTCTTTAGCTGCCGCAATGGATTCAAACTGTTCGCGAACCCATTTAATTGTTTCAGGCACGCTCACCTCGTACTCCTCGCTAACCAGGCCTATATGTTTAAAAACCTGGGTGTCTATAAACTCACTTATTACCGATTTTAGTTTGCTTCCCGACAACTTTATTAACTGCAGGTATTCACTTTGTTTGTCGTTTAAACATTCGCAGTTTAGCAGGCAACTGTACCCCATTATTGAATTGAGCGGCGTAAGCAATTGGTGACTTAAGTTGGCCAGGTACTTGCCGGGGTCCTGCTCTCCCGAAACTAAAGAGGAGGCGTTTTCCACTGCCGCCTTATGCAGCAGGGCATTCTCGAACATAAGCGAAATAGAAGCTAACAAATGAGCTAACGGCATAGGCACTAAAGAAGATGTACTTTCGCCTATAAGTAAAACTGCCTGTATGCGATCTGTGTTTTTTATTACCGAATAATCAACCTGTTCCAATGCACCGAGGCGTAATTGCTCAAGCTCCCCTTGGCTAATAAATAGCTCATTAATACATTTGCCGAATAAGGGTAAATCGGATAATTTTTGCACTATGCCCACACTGTCGTTTTCAGATAAAGTATATTTTACGTTATCATAAGCTTTACCCGTCTCACTACAGGCAATTGTTTCGCCTGCAGCAGTAAAACAGATCATTCCCAGAGTAACGCCGGGCAATCGTCCCCTAACAATCCTGGCTATATCTGTTAATAATGTCTCTTCATTTAAAATGCCTGAGGGCTCCTCAATCGTTCTGTACCATTCGTACAATTCCATGCTAACCATACCTGCGGCAGGTTCAATCATTTCACTTACAACATTTACGGGTACGATATCACTTTTCATTGCAACAATTTCTTTTCGTCTTTAAATTTTGTTCTTTTAAATACTTACTTCAACTATACTCCTTGCAGTATGCCCATGTTTTTTTCCTCCATAACATCAAAGATGGCTTGATAAAGATCTTCAGGTTTAAACGGTTTGCATACATACCCATTCATTCCGGCACTTTGGCAGATATCTCTTTTACCTATAAATGAGTGCGCAGATAAAGCAATAATCGGAATATCGAAATAGAGGTCGGTCCTGGATCGTATGATCTTTGTAGTTTCTATGCCGTCTAACTCCAGCATTTGAACATCCATTAAAATGAGGTCATAGCTATTACATTCAAGCTTCTTTAGCACATCTAATCCATCAGTTACATGTTCCACAATAAAATTCTTTCTTTCCAAAAGTATTGTGGCCATTTTTGCGTTGGTCATGTTGTCTTCGGCAAGTAATATTTTGAGCGGTCTGTGGTGCTTTTTACCCTTTGCCGCCTTAGGTTGCACGGGTGGTTCTGTATAGCCTGCTGATGAAATTTGCATTGGTAACACAAAGCTGAACGAAGATCCTTCTCCTAATTCACTCTCCACTTTTATCTCACCTCCAAATAGCTCTACCAGGTTACGCACAATGTTTAAGCCTAAACCTGTGCCGCCAAATGCTTTGTGTATTTCGTTGGTAGCCTGAGAGTATCTTTTAAAAATAGTGTCAGACTTTCCTTTTTCTATTCCTATGCCTGTATCGCGAACAGCAAAGTATATGTATGCTTTTTCCGGCTCTGGCCCTTTCACGCTTTTTAAAATAATTTCTACACCCCCTTTATTGGTAAACTTAACTGCATTGCCCACCAGGTTTATGAGTATTTGATTAAGACGTTCTTTGTCGCCACAGACTTCTTTCGGCAATTGATCGGAGATAAAAGAATGGAGATAGATATTCTTTTCCCTGATTTTTGGACCAAACAGCCGAGTAACATTATTAACCACCTCAGGCAGTCGTATAGGAACTGAGGAAAGCTGGAGGTTACCCGTTACCATCTTAGACAAATCAAGAATATCGTTGATTATGTTCAATAAGTTAGTACCGGCTATCTTAATGGTTTGAATGCTGTCCTGCTGGCTTTCATCCAGCATTGTATCTTCAAGCAGGTTGGCGAAACCAATAATAGAATTAAGTGGAGTACGTATTTCGTGGCTCATATTCGCAAAAAATTGCTCCTTTGCCTGCAGGGTGTTTTCCAGCAATTTTTTGGCTTCAATAAGTTCTATTTCGTTTTTATGGATTGTAGTTATATCGGAGCAGATTACAAGAATGAATTTATTAGTATTCTTATCTGAAAAAACGGTACGCTGAACTCTAAACCACCTGCTATCGCTAGTGCAGTTTTGTTGCATCTGGATATCAAAATTCAATTGGGTTGAATTGGCATCTAAAAAGATCTCCTCAGGAGGGATTAAGCTTTCAAATTCCTTTCTAAAGTCTTTTGCTTCTTTTGTGTTACTTATTGTTACATCTTCGCTAATGCTGAAGAAACTTTTCATCATTTTGTTTAGAAAAAGAACCTGGCCCTCCTCATCTATCACCAGTATCATATTAGGCGACTCGTTTATTATTTGCTGTATGAAAGTGCGTTGATTTTCTACCTGCTTCTGTGCTTTGATTGTTTCACTTATATCTATAGCACTTCCAATTACATAAGTTCCCCCTTCATTTTTACAAACAACATTTTTAAAAAGCAGCGAACGTCTTTTGCCATCGCGGCAATTTATTTTCATGTGGCCTTCCACAAAACCCTTTTCCTTTATCTCTTTCAGGTAATCTTCTAACCGGTATTTTACACCAAGAAAAGCCTGTATAGACATGCCCACTACCTGCTCGGGCAAAAAGCCCAGCATGGTAGCGCCTGCACGATTAATACTGCTAATCCTACCGTTCATGTCGTGCTGACAAATAAGCGTTTGGGTATTCTCTAAAATAATGCTCTTTTCATCTTCAATTTTGAGCCGTGCTAACTCCTTATACTTTTCTGCAGTTACATCAGATTGCAAAATAAAGTAGCCGTTTCCTTCACCATTCTTGCCTGGTAATGGCACCACTATGGCATTGGCATAAGCGGTCTGTCTTCCTTTTTTGTAATAGGCTATCTGCCCCATCCAAGCTTCGCCCTTAGCTGTCGTTTTTTTAATGTTTTCTACTTCGTTATTTATTCTTAACGAGGTGGGTAGTCTCCAAATTGACTTGCCAAGCAAACACTTTTCACCGTATCCAATTATCTCCTCAAATCTTTTATTAACGCTGGTAATTTTTCCCTGGCTGTTTACCTTTACAATGATGCAGCAATTGTCCATTACCTCCTTTTGATTTAAAAAGCTGTTGAGCATACTTTCTCTATCCTGCTTTTTAGCCACGTCAATGTTAGCCTCTTTTAGTAGTGAAATTTTGCGCCTGCCGCTTACATATCCAAACATGGTAAACAAACCTGTGTAAAGCAAAATAATGAAGAATGTACTGTTGGTATTGCTGTTGGTTAGCAATGAAAAGAATTGAGGCAGGGCCACTCCTATACCAACAAGAAGGCCATAGCCGCTGTGTTTCCACAGCAATGAATTGGGGAAGGGTTTCATAGATATTGGTTTCTTTTACCGTCGAAAAAGACTTACACTTTAAACAAAACTGTAAATCACATACCTATATACGAATCGCAGGGTTGAATTAGTATAAAACAGGCAGGCAAGCCTTCAAATAAAATGTAAACCGCGGTATTTGCAAAAGCGTACCCATATTTTATAGTTATGGGGGGGTTACAGGCAGTTGTCTTTTAATGATGCTTTACTTGCGTCGCACCCTTGTGCGTCCGAAATTTTATTGAGCAAAAAAGTAAATGTGAAAACGCTTTAAAAGATAGCTTAAAGGATTGCCAGGCTATGCTTATAATTTTGCTGAAAGGCTGTAGAAGTAGCAGGATATCTTACCAAGCGTTCATTCGCCGTTAATTCGGTAATATAAAATCTGAAAACCGGTACTACGATATCTACACTTCTATGGGCCAGATCTTCAGTATTTGGCGACTTTATACTTTCAAACAGTGCTGCCATTTAAACTGCCGATGAAGTGATTGCAACGCAACGATGATGCTACAAAGCACCACTGCTGGTATACGTAAAACCTGCGGGTAGCTACCTGTTGGCACCCACCATAGCTTGTTTAAATATCCATTATTGATGCCCGGCATTTATGCAGCAGACAACCGCTTGTTCTTTTCCCAAACGGCACTTTGGCTGCCCTTTACAAATCGGAAAAAGCCAGCCACAACCGCATAATTCATTACACAGAAATAGTAAGGAACAAACAGGGCTTTTACTTTTATGTGTTGCATTTGCAGCAGGTATCCAACAAAAGCGGCAGCATAAAAAGCCACCTGCAATAGTAAAATGATTGCGTACATATTGCCTGAGAATACGAGAGCAATATTTGCTGCAAGTATTAACAGAAGCATTAGGGGATTTACCGTCCAGCGCAGCACACGGTGAGAGAAATACTGGAAGTAAAGCAGCGGATATTTTGCCGGACTTAGCCTGCCGTTCAGCCTTTGTACAGACTGCCAGCCACCCGCACAAATACGTACTTTTCGTTTCAACTCCTCACCTACCGATGCTGCGGCTGTTTCTACTGCGTAAGCATCGGGTTCGTATATGGTTTTATATCCTTTGGAAACAATATACATGCTTTGCATAAAATCGTCGAGGATCGTATCCTCCGGCATTACCTCGTACAATGCAGTCCTAAAAGCTACCAACTCGCCTGCAGCGCCTACAGCACTATATAACTGCGAGTCTAATTTTTTAAGGAACGATTCATACTTCCAATACATGCCTTCGCCGGCAGCGCTTGCTATGTCTGCGCCTTTGGTAATAATTCTTTTCTCACCGGCTACACATCCAACTGTATCATCAGCAAAATGCTGCACAATATTTTTTACCGCCTCTTTGTTTAGCAAGGTATTGGCATCGGTAAAAATTACAAACGGCGTAGTTACGTGCTGCATGGCCCTGTTTTCTGCAGCCGTTTTGCCACCTCTACGCGATACGTGTAATGTCGTGATATCAGGGTACGCAGCCAATACCTCTGCAGAGTGGTCGGTAGAGCCATCTGTAATAAACATGATGTTCAACTTGCCGGCCGGGTAATCCAACTTCAGTGAATTGTTTATTTTTTCAACAATAATATCAGCTTCATTATAACACGGTACCACCAATGTTACCTCGGGCTCAAATAACTGGTCCATAGCTTTTGCCTGACCAAATAATGTTTTCAGTTTCACCAGGATCCAGATTATTATTCCATAGCCAATAAAGGAATAGAATACTACTGCAAACGCTATCCAAAATATGAGTTCTGCTATCTTAATCATATCAAAATTATAAACCAGTACATCCGGTTTTATAATTGAACGTTTGCGGCAGGGAATAATTGCGACTACCCGCTTTTTTTGTAAAGCAATAATAATTTCTACTGCTCGTTGTATTGGTATAAATCTGTAATTCCCATGTCGGTAGTCAATACTATTAAATCAAATTCGTCGCTTAAGCAATTTGTGCATTGGCTGCTGATACCCAAACACCAGGCTAAACCAAGAGGATGGGTAAAATTGCTGGTCAATCCGTTTATGCACAAAAAAGGCAAAGGCGTAACCATCTGCCGCAGAACAAGGGTAGACGTTTTGCCTTTTCAACCTTTTTCAATAGGAGATTATAGCACCATAGAAGATTTTGCTACCGTTAACAATGGAGTAGGTTCGGTTACTATTGGTCATCATTCACGTATTGGTATGGGTAACGTAATAATAGGGCCGGTAACAATTGGTAACAATGTTATTCTTGCACAAAACGTGGTACTTAGCGGATTAAATCATGGGTATGAGAATATTGACCTGCCCATACATATGCAGCCCGTAAGCGTACATGAAATTATAATTGAAGATGATTGCTGGATAGGCGCCAACGCAGTAATAACTGCAGGCGTAACCATTGGCAAACACAGCGTTGTAGCAGGTGGTTCAGTTGTAACAAAAAGCATCCCTCCCTTTAGCGTAGCAGCCGGCAACCCTGCAAGAGTGATTAAGAAATATAATAGTGAGACTTCTAAATGGGAACGGGTATAACGAACTAACTTTACTGTACCATTGAGTTTTTAGAAAAAGAAAGCTCCAGCGGCACAACAAAAACCGGTGTTTCTGTTACAGTCAATGTTAGCTTGCCGTTAACGGTATTTACTACCTGCTCACTCATATTATTGCTACCCGCCTGCGGAGTATAAATAACAGCAGAACCTGCGGTTCCGAGATCAAGGGTGTAGTTGGCAGTTCTTCCAATTTCATCAGGCACAACCATGGCGTACATCATCTTTCCGTTATACTCGTACTTGTCTACAAATGGGTCCTGGTTAAGTGTTTGGGTAAATGTGTATTCTCCAAATAATTTGTTTGTTTGAAATAGAAATTCAGCCGCCGGCTTTCGCGTGGTATCAGCATTTATAAAACCACTGGAGGCAAATTTATAAGGTGCATTTACATTGGCATCGTACACCTCGTAAAAAAAAGCTTTTTGCAGTCCTTCGCGACTGTATAATAAGGAAGATCTCAAGTCCCAATCGGCTTGTGTTTGCAATGCAGAGCGGTTGCCAATAGCAATTGCTTTTAGCGGACTGCCCTGGTTAATGTCGTAGCCAAGTTCAGTTATCCAAACCGGCATGTTGTTGGAGTATTGATGCGATACCTGTAGAAACTGCCTTGCTACTGCCGCACAGTTCGACTTCTCCGGTGCTGAGCCACGGTTAGAGTTACCTGACTGCGAAGAGCCTTCGTCGTTGCTATACAAATGATAATTTACTACGTCCCAACAAAGGTTTACGGTACTATCTGCTTTGTACCCTCTAAATTCTTTGCACCAGTCTATCATGCCCTTTAAATAATCAGGCGAAGTAGAAGCCGTACCCGCCATTACAACCTGTATGGAAGAGTCTGCATTTTTCACCCCTATGCCTGGACCCATTGTATTTTTATGACCATCATAAAAAGCTGATAAGTTGGCTGCATATTCCCGGCCTGTTAAATACCCTTTCCTACCCTTCCACCATTTGTCGCGTTCATTGTCGCACTCAATATATTTTATCAGGCCAAGACCAATTTTACGTTTATTTACAGGGTCCATAAACCACTTGGGTACACTGTAAACCGATACCAATGAGGTGTCGATATTAGGATTGCTGCCATAGCGGGCCACGTGTTGAAAAGCTACACGGGCCATTTCCAGGTACGACGAGGGGTTGGTAAAATCGCTGCCATATCGCACCGGGTTGTTATCCCAGTCACGCTGGTTTAGCGGGTAAGTATTAATCATCCACGGTGGTAGGGTTTTTAAACAGGCAACTACCTCTATTCCTTCCTGTTTGCAACGCTGGTATAGGGTATCATAATTCCAGCCACCTCTTGCTACGGGGTTGAACATGTACCTGCCTTCCACTTCTTCCAGCTTTTCCCAATCCATATAATGACGCAGACCCCTAAAGCTCTTCATGGCCGTCATCTTGGTTTCATTGATTGCTCGTGGTTTAACAGCATCTTCAAAGTCCCACTCAAACCCATTAATACCAAACATATTCTTTAGCGGCACATGCGTTTTTGTATACGACGTTGCAGTGTCACCCGCCGTATAGCTGCCATACAATTCCAGTTCTCCCGGAAAATCGTTGTTGTAAATATTCAGTACCAGGTAGCGTATGTTGGTAACAGTGGTATCTAGTTTTATAACAGCACGTCGTGCCGGATAGGGTCCAACCCAAGTGTTGTATGCTTCCCCTGTAAATGTTGCGATCAGCTTTTTTTGCCAGGTGTCGGTAATTGCATACAACCGTAATGGGGTGCTGGTAAACACGCCCTCTTTATCATACATCCGTATGCTGTCAATGGTCATGCTTTCGCCGTTTGCCAGGGGGTAATAGGCGTCATAATTTGTTAGAATTTTTGACCAGCCTGTAAAGGCAACGGAATTGGGATTGCCATCAAAAAGAGGAGCAAGATTACCAACTGTATAGTTTTGCTGGTACCAACGGGCTGTATCTATTGGTATTTTTTGTGCACTGCCTGTGTTGGCATTTAATACAGCGATGAAAGTAAAAAGAGCAACGATAGAGTGCAGTTTATAAATTCTTAAACGTTGAAAGTATGCTTTGCTCAAAATGTTTTTTTTGGTGAACGGGCTGATTGTTTTATAGCAACATCGATCTGTTATTTTAATTCGATTTCTCGTAACTCACTTGTAGGGCAAATTAAAAAAGGTAAAAAGCTATTTACAACATGCAAAGCATGTTGTTTTTTGCCATTACATTTATGTTGCCATGACTTACGTAAGTACAAGTGAGTTCCGATAAAATCGGAATTAAAATAACACAACGATGTTGAGCAATGTTTTATTGCCCGCAGCATAAAAAATAAAAAAAACTTAACCAGCTATAAAAAAAGTCATTGTGCTTTTGGCTTGACATTTCCCAATGCATACCTGTTTGTGATATGCCATTTTTGTAATGCCCAAACAAGCGTAACTATAAGCATGATGGTTACTACACCAACAAGAAAACCCTGAAACATTGACGTATGTGCCTTACCGGAATCGCCCCTGAAATAATAAATACCCATTACTATCATTGGATGAAACAAATAGATGCCAAGCGAGTTTTTATTTACAAACGTCATAAATCCATTTTGAAAAATCTTTAAGGGAGCAACATATAATAATACAAATGCTGCTAAGCTAAAATTAAAAAACAGGTAGGGTAAAACTGCAAGCACGTCTGAAACTTTGGTTTGAATGCACAAAGCAATAATGGTAAAAGACGAGAGAAGAATGAAAAAAAGTGGCGCAGGCGAAAACCTTAACTTGATACGTTTATTCCGCAGGCAAACGCCAAAAAGAAAAAAGAACAGATAGGCGTAGAACCGTTTATCACCTAAAAATTGTAATTGGGTAAGTTCATCTTTTAATGCAGTATCCCTTATATAAACATACCACAATGCATTTATAACACCGGTGGCTATTAATAGAGGTACTACCTGCAGTTTAAACCTTATTATCGCATAAAAACTTATTGCACCCAATGTATAGGCCGGTATAAACCAGAGGTGATAAAAAGGATAAATAAAATCGTTGACAGAGACCTGGGAGATTGACCTGGTGCCCAATTGCAGCGGGAAATAAATAATAAATGCAATAATCCAGGGAATATAGATACGCCCTATTAAATATCGTAAATACATACGCAAGCCAAACTTAAAAGTAGTCTCTTTAATAAGGAAGCCGCTGATGGCCATAAACAATGGCATCTCAAAAAAATAATTGTAATACTGTATCATACCAGCCGGAAGACTATGCGCAAAAATTACCAGGAGGATCAATGATGCTTTTACGGTATTAATGCCAGGGTAAAACGAAACCGTATCTACAGTAACAGGAAAATACAGGGGCCGCGCTATTCTATACATCCAAGAAAGTTTTTTTATTATAAATTTTTTCAATGCAGGCCTGCCAGGTATGAGATTTTGCAAAAGCAATAGCAGCTTCCTTATCAGCCATGTTCTGTGGCATAAGTGCCTCACCAATAGATGATACATATTCACAAGTGCCAACAGCAAGTTTTACATGTGGTAAAAACATTTTCATTGCAGGCGTATTTGTGGCAACGGCAGGCTTGCCCATTGCCAGGTATTCATCAATTTTACGGGGATAGTTTCCAACCGTTAACTCATTAATTAATTGCGGATTGATACATACATCTATGTGCTGTATATAAGCGGGTAACTCGCTGCCTTTTTTTGCTCCTAAAAAATGAACATTTTTCATTTGATGCAGCCTGCTTTGTTTAAACATAATCTCTTCAGGGCCTATCAGCACCCATTGCCACAGCGGTTGTTGTTCGGCCAGGCTTTCAAGCAGGTTTATATCTAATCTTTCGCCGGTTAAAAAACCTGCATACCCAATTCGGGGATGAGGAATTGCGGCAATATCCTGCGGTGAATGATGTTGTTTTGATGCATCATACATCTCCAACTCACAACCCTGACCAATGTCAAAGCTTTGGGCATTGTAATGTTTTGCATAGTCTGCCAGGTAGGCTGAGTTTGCAAATATTACATCGGCATTGTTAATGGTTTGCGGCTCAACCCTTGCACCATGTTTTTTAAAGTAAGGATGATGAACCAGGTTATCGCGGATGTAATAGATACTAAGCTGCGGACTTAAATATTTTTTTAGGTACCTGCCCGTAAACATCTGGCTATCGTTAAAAACGATATAGCTTTTTTCCTTCCAGCCTATTGAGCGAATTGCTTTGGTTAGACTGGCAAAAAATAATATTGCATTCAATTTGCTGATGCAATCAAAGAGGTGTATACTTTTTAACCAATTAATTGATATGCCAATAGTAGCAGGTGTATGCACCCATAAATTGCTGCCGGCCATAACTGTATTGCGGCCAAGACCAAGGGCCGATTTAAGCCTGCGTCGCCCGTTTGCCGATTTGATTTCTTTTAGTAAGGTCTTTATATCAAGCGAAGGGTTAACATATAAAACAGGCCGGGTTTTGCTTAGCTCCAATGCAATGTTCCGGGCATTACTGCCCAGGTTTAATGCCCACTCCTGCTGGGCAATTACAACGTATGGATTATTGTTGCGTAACATGCTTTTTGCTTTTCGCCTTTAAGCCATTCTTAAATCCCCAGATTAGACAAATAATGGTGGGTAATAAAATTATTGACCAGGGCATAATTAGTTTTCTGTAATTGTTTCTCCGTGTGGAGTATGAATAAATTGACGCTTTGCTTTACCTATGTGCAACATTGCGTTTACCATAGAAAAAAGTGCTCCTGGAATTTGTGCAAAAGCTGATAATAATTGCCTGTTAAACCACTTTGCCGGTATGCCAAGAAAAAGAGACAACATTAAAGCAGCCACCAGTGCGAGATTGAAAGGCAATAAGGAAGGAAAGAGCAGCAGAGATAGTGCACACCAGCCTGTTAACAGGCCTACCAGCATTACTCTTGGCAATAAAAAAGTTTGAAATACTTTGTTGAAAAAGGCAACATTGCCTTTAAACAATTGCACCCAGCCTTCCATAAAATATTTTTGAAAAAACTCAAGTTGCATGGCCAGCCAGCGGCTACGCTGTTGACTAAAAACTTCGCGATGGGCAACTTTTTCATCGTACACATAAGCACCATCAAGAAAGGCTATTTTATTATTGGCACGCATAATTCTAAACTCAAGTTCCTTGTCTTCGCCAGATGTATCGCCAATGCCTTGTAAAAGTGTAACAAACAACTGCCAGTTAAAGGCCATACCACTGCCGATTAAAGCAGATGGCAAACCGACCGCAACATGGCCGCGGCGAAAAATATGATTGTTGATCTCCTCGGTGCAGGCATCCAGAAGAGCAAACGGAGTTTGTAAATTTTTTGCCGTTCGGTGCCCTTGTACCACCTGGTAACCTGCGGCAAAAGCATTATTAACAGCATGCAAAAAACCGGGGGCCATTACATTGTCAGCATCTAAAACAAGTGCAATGTCAACTGGCTTATTTATAGTTGCTTCAATGGCTTTTTGCAGGGCTTTGCCTTTGGTACTCTTGTCAAAACTTACCTCCAAAACTTTTATGGGTAAAGCACGTAATGCCTTCAATGTAGCAGGCGAAAATGAGTCCGCAATCACCACCACTTCAAATCTATCAGCAGCATAATTATGCAAGCTTGCCTGTCGTGCTGTTTCAATTATAACAGAGTCTTCTTTGTAACCAGGTATAAATACACGTATGGTGCTAAGCTGCTTTGCCGCCGGTATTGATCTGGCTTTTAAAAGCCGGCCGGCTATTGAAAAAAATAACAGGTAGCCAACTTGCACGGTTAGGAAAATAAATATAAACCACTGTATAAATAAAAGCATTTGATGCATTGTTCTTGTTTATTTATTGGTACGGCTTGGTACGGCTAATTTTGATATAGTTATAAAATGCTTTTTTGGCTTAGCAAATAATTAATTGGTTTTTTAACAACGATGAATGCATTGCGGGTTCCTTAAATGCACTGTGCGTCAGGTTCCAAATAAGTGCTTTGGCAATTGACTTTGCATGCTGCCAGTCGCCTTTTAATACATGCTTTACCATATGAACCGGAGTAGATATCATCGTAAAAAAACTGCCGCTTATGATGCGGTTTATGCCATTGTAATTTCTACGGATGTACAACAACCGGTTGCGGTATAAGTAAAACGTTTTAAAAGCCGAATTCTTGCCTGTTGATACAGATTCTTTGTGATAGATGCTTGCCGTGCCTACATAATGAACTTCATATCCTGCCTTTTTAAAGCGTGCTGCCCAATCCAATTCTTCATAATACAAGAAAAAAAGTTCACTCATTGGGCCAAGTTGCTTAATTAGTTTCATAGGTATCATCATGGCCGCCCCGTTTGGCTGGTCGGTTACACGCATGTCATTAAAGCTTCCATCATCCTTTTGCATATAGCCAATATCGTAACTGCGGCTGGTTAAAAGGTTTGGGCCTACCGTGCCGGCATACTGTATGGTATCAGGCTTAAAAAAGTATTTAATTTTTGGACAGGCAATGGCACATTCAGGATGTGCTGCCAGATAGTTAACCAGTTCGTTTAATAACGTGGGTGTTACTTCGGTATCATTGTTTACCAAAAAAACATAGTCTCCTTTTGCATAAAACAATCCAAGGTTGTTGCCACCGGCAAACCCGGTGTTTGATGGCGAAGTAATATGTGTAATAAAGGGGAACTCATTTTTTAACGAAGCCGAATTTTCAACAGAGGCATTATCCACTACGATCACCTCGTAATTTTTATAGGTAAGTTGTGCCAGCGAACGAAGCATGTCGGCTGTTACTGCACACTGGTTATAATTTACCGTAACAATAGAAATTAAAGGTTCTGTTTTCATTTTTCTGTTTTTGCTCAACCCATAAAAACGAAAATTGAAGCAAGCATAGTAGCAAGTCTTTTTTTGAACCATGCATTATAACTTTCCAAATCTGGCGTTGCCCGTCCGAAT
>JBBQVY010000094.1:0-16913 GCA_038211085.1 Chitinophagales bacterium
GGAGCCGCTTATTTTCATAGGGCATTACGCTATTACAAACTGGTTCACCAGTTTGGTGATGTACCCGCAGTAATGCAGGAAATTACAGCTCCAAAGCTTGACTTTTATTCTACCAAAAGAGAAGTCATTTTGCAAAAGATAAAATTAGACCTTGACTCAGCTTTGCTTTGGTCATCGGACAACGTAAATAAAGGTGAAGTAACCAAAGGTGCCGTAGCACACTTGCTTACAAAAGTTAACCTGGCCCTTGGCAATTTTGATGCAGCCATTTCCGCCGCTAACTCTGTAATTGATGGTGGTTTTTACAGCCTGATGAAAGCTCCATTTGGTAATGCATCGCCACCATATATTCTTGCCCCCGGTACAGGAGCACAGGTGCCCTTGCCAAAAAATGTAATTTGGGATTTACACCGTCCTGAGAATAAAGCACTCGCTTCAAACAAAGAAGGTCTTTTTTTGATAATCGACCGCTTTGGCGACGGGCAATTCAATACCGGCATGACCATCATGCGCCAGGCAGTTCCTTACTGGGGGTCCAATACAAACATTATTACACCCTCCGGTAAAACTGGTACCAACGATAATGTCAGCACCGACTTTATTCAATCCAATTTGTTTGGTCGGGGTATTGGAAGGACCCGCCCAAGCAATTACGGTCAATACGAAATATGGGACGATCCAAACGATCTGCGCCATGCAAAAGGCAACTGGATGAACATGGAAGATATGCTGTACAACGACCGCGGTTTAAAAACTTCCAACGATCCATGGTACCTTCAAAATTTAAGGTTAAAAAGCGCATCTGGCACACTGTTATGTAAGGATACCATCCGAAGCTATTTTGGCTGGCCGCATTATAAAATTTTTGTAGACGATAACGAGAACACACCAAAACAGGGCGGCCATAGCGATTGGTACATGTTTAGATTGGCAGAGACTTATTTATTAAGAGCCGAAGCATATTTCTGGAAAGGAGACCTGGCCAGTGCAGCGGCAGATATAAACCAGGTACGCAACCGTGCAAATTGCGCTTCTATTACATCGGCCCAGGTAAACATGGCTACCATTTTAGATGAGAGAGCCAGGGAATTATTCTTTGAAGAAAACCGTAAGTCAGAGCTTACACGCATATCCTATCTTTTTGCAAAAACAGGAAAAGCTGCAGAAAACGGTAAAGTATATACCATGGCTGCCTTTTCAGAAAACAATTATTTATACGACAGGGTTATAGCCAGAAACAATTTTTACCGCGATGGAGTAACAACCAACTACGGAACTAAATATACCATTAGTCCTTACCACATTTTATGGCCGGTTCCTACCCCTTCCATAGATGCTAATAGTAACGGTCGCATTAATCAAAACAAAGGATACACTGGTTACGAAAAAAACGTACCTGCTTTGGATAAAATACCTTAACAGCATTGGGTTGTAGCAATCACTTTTAGAAATGCGGGGTCAAACTCGCATTTCCTTTTTCTTTTTTTCTTTGTGTGCCCCGCTGTAAAACATCATGCTGCTTTTCTTGCGGGCCCCCCGTCAATTTTGCGGGGTCGCACTCTTGTACTTTGCCAATTCTTTGCTGTACGATGCACCGGTAAACTGTTCTCATGTAAGGCATATTATTATTTATAAAACCTCTTGATCATGACCGAAATTAAAAACCCCACAAGCCGTAGAGATTTTTTAAAAAATACCGTTAAGGCGGGTGTAGGTTCTGTAGTCTTAGCGGGCTTTCCTACTATTGTTCCGGCAAGTGTGTTTGGAAAAAATGCACCCAGTAATAAAATCAATATTGGCCAGATAGGTATTGGCCGCATTGCCCGTACACACGATTTGGTAGAAACATTTAAGTATGACAATGCCCGTATAATGGCTGTAGCCGACGTAGATCGCAAACGCCTTGAAAGCGGAAAGAAAATGTTAGAAGGATGGTATGCTAAAAAAACCGGACAGGCTAATTACATGGACATAAAGATTTACAATGACTTTCATGAATTGCTCAACAATAAAGATGTTGATGCTGTCATGATTAGCACTCCCGATCACTGGCATGCACAACCAGCAATAGAAGCTGCAATGGCAGGCAAACACATCTACCTGCAAAAACCAACATCACTTACTATTGAAGAAGGTCGGCAAATGAGCGACGCAGTGCGTAAGGCAGGCGTAACATTTCAATTAGGAAGTCAGCAACGTTCGGCAACACCCTGGCCGCAGTTCAGGCAGGCTTGCGAGCTGGTGCGTAATGGCCGCATTGGTAAGCTGCACACAGTAAACATTGGTTTGCCCAGCGATCCTGCAGGTGGCGATACCAAAGAAATGCCTATACCCGAAACCCTTAATTACGATATGTGGCTGGGTTCTACCCCTTACGTTTATTATACCGAGGATCGTGTGCATTCACAAACAGATCCCAATAGCCGTGGTGGCTGGTTGCGTTTAGAGCAGTTTGGCGCAGGCATGATTACGGGCTGGGGAGTTCATCATGTGGACATTGCTCATTGGGGTATGAATACAGAACTGACCGGGCCCATAGAAATTGAAGCAACGGCCGAATTTCCAAGGGCTGGATTATGGGATGTGCATGGCAACTACGAGGTTAAATCAAAGTATGCAAATGGCGTAACTATGATCATGAACAGCCAGAACCCTAATGGCGTTAAATTCGAGGGTTCTGATGGTTGGATATTTGTTACCAGGGGCAATGTTGGCGTAACTGCAACTGATCCAACATCGGGCAAAGTAGAAAAAGCTTTTAATGCCAGTGATTCAAAATTACTCACTTCAAAAATTGGCGCTAACGAAGTTCATTTATACAACAGCCCCGAACAACATGGCAACTGGCTGGATTCAATCATAAGTAAAAAGCCAACCATAAGCCCGGCTGAAGTAGCCCATCGCAGTTGCAGTGCCTGCTTATTAGCACATGCAGCCATGAAAACACCCGGCAAGTTATTATGGGATCCAAGGAAGGAAATATTTATTAATAACGTGGAAGCAAACAAGCTGTTGAGCCGTCCGCAACGTTATCCTTACGGTACCAATTATATTAACCATAAAGCATAAAATCTTGCAACTAAACAACACAATTTTTGATTGCTTATTAAAGTGAATGAAATGAAAAAATTAAAGATTGCACTATTAGTTCTATGCTTTGTACCTACCCTGCTATTTGCAAAAGAAGGCTTTAGCTGGAAAAAAGTGAAGGTGTTGATTTATACAAAAAATGGTAAAGGCTATATACACGAAAACATTCCATCTGCGGTAAAAAGTATACAGAGTATGGGAGCGCAATATGGTTTTAAAGTTGATACAAGCAGCAATGCTTCCATTATGACAGAGGATAACCTGAAACAATACACGTTGCTTATTTTTCCAAGCACTAATAACGATGTGTTTGATACTGATGCCCAGAGGCTGGCTTTTAGGCGCTATATCGAAGCCGGAGGAGGCTTTGTGGGCATTCATTCGGTAACCGGGACTGAACGCAACTGGCAATGGTTTAAAATGATGCTGGGTGGAACTTTTTCCTGGCATGCAAAATTTCAAAAGTTTACGGTTAAGATGCTCAATTCAAATCATCCAAGTATGAAGGGCTTACCGGCGGAATGGATAAAAGAAGATGAATGTTATTTTGCCAAAGAGATGTATCCCGGTCCTACTGCTCTTATGGCGCACGACGTATCAACACTAAACGTTACTGATACAGCTCAACAGAAAATGATTCAAAAAAACCTGGGAAATTATAGCGAACTATATCCATCAGTTTGGGCCTACGATTTTGACGGAGGTCATACATGGTGTACAGTTTTAGGGCACGATAAAAAGGACTATTCGGAGCCGGTGTATGTACAACACATTTTGCAGGGTATTCAGTTTGTGGCTGGCCAGGTTTCAAATATAAATTATAAAAAAGCCTACGCAACAAACAGAGATACGCCAGTAAGGTTTTAACTAAAGCAGATAATCACCGGATAAATAAGCCCCCTATCGGGTGTTGTTGGTCGCCCTATCGCCGTTGTTGGTCGCCTGACCAACAACTCATAAATTAGGTACGCCGTTGTTGGTTGCCTGACCAACAATACCCGATTATCATGGTCACCAATTTATCGCCGTTGTTGGTCGCCTGACCAACAACTTATAAATTAGGTACGTCGTTGTTGGTTGCCTGACCAACAACCCGATTATCATGGTCACCAATTTAAATTGGCTTCACCTTGTGGATAACGAATATCATAAGCAGGTTCTACCGCTATCGTTGGTCGCCTCCCGCCGTTGTTGGTCGCCATACCAACAACTCATAAATTACATCCTCCATTGTTGGTCGCCATACCAACAACTCATAAACTACTCACGCCATTGGTGGTCGCCTGACCAACAAATTATAAATTACCGGATGATTCTCTTTGATCATCATACCAGGTTTATCACGGTCACCAATTTAAATTGGCTTCACCTGTTGGAAAACGAATATCATAAGCAGATACTTATCGAAGCACTGAAACGTAGGGTTGAACTTGAACAGGTAACTATCTATGCTTTTGTAATTATGCCCAATCATTTTCATGCACTATGGCAATTACACGACAATATCGATGAAACAGACTTTCAGAGAGATTTACTAAAGTTTACCGCAAGAAGTATCCTGAATTTTATGCGAATGAATGACGATCCGTTGTTATTGCAACTACAGGTCAAAGCAGCCGACCGGCGACAGCAGGTATAGGAGAGAAATTCACTACGGATTGATATATGGAATGAAAAGGTCTTTCTTCAAAAGATGAAATACATTCATAATAACCCGGTTCACCCTAAATGGAAGTTGGCACAAGTGCCAGAGGATTATAAATACAGCAGCGCATCGTTTTATGAAACGGGGAAAGATGCATTCGAGTTTTTAACGCATTATCTGGGATAATTGCTCACCATGGAGTTGTTGGGCAGGCTAATAGTACTTCGTGTAATCAATAGATTTTGTTGTTGGTCAGGCGACCAACAACGGCAGAGACCAACAACGGCAGAGACCAACAACGATAGAGACCAACAACGACAGAGACCAACAACGACAGAGAGATTTTGTTGTTGGTCAGGCGACCAACAACGGCAGAGACCAACAACGGCAGATGCGACCTACAACAGCAGAAAAGTAAGCGGCCCTTTTTTTTAATCCACCGGTTCCATAATACAAAAGGCAAATGGCTCCATGATTAGGTATTCATGGTCCTTTCCAACAGCGTATTCTTTCTCTTGCCAATGATCGTACACTTTAACGGGTGCAACTCCTTTTTCTTTAAAAGTATACCACGTAACATAAGCCGGTTGGTTACTAAAATTGAAGAGGCAATAAATTCTTTTATCATCTATAGCCCTTATAAAAGCAGCAACATGACTGTTATGAGGCGTTAACCACGTAAGGTTGCTATGATCGGCTACAACAGCAAGTTGTTTTCTTACTTGTAAGAGCTTCCGTGTTGCTGAAAACACCCGCTCTTCTATACTTCCGGTGTCAGAACGTTTATCATTTTTATTCCAGTTGATAACCGGCCGGTGCATCCACCGGTTGTCATAGCTTTTTGCCGGATCGAGCAGGTACGAGTAATCGTTGGTGTAACCTACTTCATCCCCATAAAAAAGCATAGGAGTGCCACCAATAAAAAAACTCATTGCCTGCATGAGCAATATTTTATTTAAAGCTTCATCAACTGCCAGGTTATCATTATCTAACAAAGCTTTTTCTAACCCACACAACGAAGCTAAAGAGCCGCTGATGCGGGCATCTCCTGTTTTAGGGTTTGATGAAAACAATGCACCTCTTGCAGTCGACCCCGGAAAAGTTCCGGAGTAATATTCTTTTAAATAATTACGATGCTCAAATGGATTGAAACCCGCTTGTTCAATCATGTAATCATCATAGCCCAGTCCAATATCATCGTGGCAACGGGTGTATGTAATCCAGGTAGTGCCAAAAGGCTTTTCTAAAATTTCGTGCTGGGCAGCCATCATCACTTTTATGTCGCCTGTTGCCAGGGCGTCCCATTGCAAAGCCATTTGTGTGGCATTGTAAGCATAGTCGCACTCCCTTGCCTTGTGCCTGCCAGTGCCAAAATATTTCATGATTTCGTGGGGCGCAACAATAGCCTCACCCAACAAGGCCATACCGGGTGTAGCCACCTGCACACATAGTTTTATCAACCGCAATAAGGCATGTGCCTCTGGTAAATTCTGGCTGGTAGTTCCCAGTTGTTTCCATATAAAAGCAGGTGCATCAATCCTAAGAATATCAACCCCAAGATTGGCATAAAAAAATATGGTATCCAGCATCTCGATAAATACATTGGGATTAGTATAATTTAAATCCCACTGGTAATTATGAAAAACGGTCATCACCCACTTGTTACATGCTTCAACGTAAGTAAAATTACCAGGCGAACTCTCTGGAAAAATATCGGGCATGGTTCTATCGTACGCATCTGGCAAACTTCTATCATCAAAAAAATAAAAATAATCCTGGTAATAAGTATCGCCTTTCCTGGCTTTGTTAGCCCACTCATGCCGGTGCGAAGTGTGGTTTAAAACAATATCCAGCATCAGGTACATATCTCTTACCTGTAGCGATTCCTGCACATTTTGCAAGTCATCCAAACTTCCAAAACGCTCATCAACCTTTCTAAAATTGCTTACGGCATAACCTCCATCACTTTCGTTGGCAGGGCTTTCAAATATTGGCATCAGGTGTAAAAGATTTACTCCCAGCTCCTCAAAATAATCCAGCCTGTTTTCCAGGTTTGATAAGGACCCGCAAAAACGATCTACATACAAGCTCATGCCTGCAAGTTTGTTTGTTAAAAACCAATGACCTTCGTCCAGCTTTGCGTTATCCCTTTCTATCAATACACCCGGTCTTCTTTTATAATTGTAAATAATGGTGTCTACCAGTTTTTCAAAAGCCATATCCTTTCCGGGATGTGCTCCATAAATTTCGTTGTACAAAGCCTGTATCTCAGCGGCGTTGGCCAAAAAGCGGGTGTAAAAGAGGTTATCTCTACCTTCAATATTTATAGCTTCTTCCAATTTGCTATTTAGAAATGAATACAGTTTATGATCGTACATCTACATTAATTAAGTGGTTATTATGATTTACAATGCGAGGTAAACAGGAATGCTTTCTTAGTTATTTGAAGCCCTCAACTAATGGGCTCCGGCCTGCATGGGTAGTTCAAGATCATCATTTGGTATAACTGTTTTTATAAGTAAGGTTGCGGCTGCAGCCAGTAAAAGAAATACCCCTGCAAACGATATTGCCTTACCGGGATCGTTATTTAAAAAATGTTTCAGCACAAAACCAAACGTCAGGTTTTGCAATATCATAGGTATTACGATCATCATGTTAATGATGCCCATATACACTCCATATTTTTCTTTTGGTATATCGCCCACCACCATTAAATAAGGTACACCCATCATGCTTGCCCAGGCAATTCCAAAACCGGTCATGGGTGCAAACAGCAGGTACTTATTTTGAATATGCGGAAATATTACCAGCCCAATCCCTGCCATGAGCAGGCATATAAAATGTACTTTTTTAGGACTGTATTTACGGGCCAAACCAACAAGGGCAAAGGCCGATAAAAACGTGACCACATTGTACCATCCGTTAACCAAACCTGTCCACCCAACAGCTTCTTCGTACAATGCTTTGTTTTGGGTTGGGGAAGTTTTAAATACAGATAATGCAATACTCTTTGAAGCATTTTGCCAATAACAAAACAAGGCATACCATTGAAATAAGTATACAAGGCCCAGTTGCCACATTACCAAAGGCATGTGTTTTATTGAATGAAAAATTTCTTTGAAGGGCTGAACAATGCCTCCCTTTTGAGCTCTTAAATTAGCCAGCTCTTCATCTGTCGGCGGTATCTCAGGTGTTTTATAAATAGACCATCCCACAGAGGTAATGGAACAAATAGACCCAAGAAAAAAAGAAGCAAATACCCAATAAGGAATGCTGCCATGTATACCGGTAATATATTTTTGAAATATAAACAGCGATACATTAGCAAGGGTAATACCCAGACCTGTAAAGAAACTCTGGGTAAGAAATCCTGTGGCATGTTGCGAGGCTGGCAACTTATCTGCTATCAGTGCGCGGTAGGGTTCCATTGCAGTATTGTTGGCTGCATCCAACACCCACAACAACCCGGCTGCCATCCAAAGTGTGCTGCTGAAGGGATAGAGAAAAAGGCAAATGCTACAAAACAACGCACCTATAAAAAAGTAAGGTTTCCTACGCCCAAAGCGGGGATGCCAGGTCTTATCGCTCAACGTACCAATTAATGGTTGAATAAGTAAGCCGGTGACCGGACCTGCAAGATTTAATATGGGTAATTGATCGGGTGTCGCACCTAAAAAATCGTATATAGGATTGACAGCACTTTGTTGCAGTCCGAAACTGTACTGAATGCCAAAAAAACCCACATTCATGTTGATGATCTGGGCAAAGGTTAGTTTTGGTTTAAATGACATAAGCAACTATTAATAAGTATTACTACAACTGAATGGTTAGTTATTTTGATGAAACCCAGTCATTATTTCATTAGAAATAATCTGAACTAAATGTAATGAAGTTGACGCTTATTCACTGGTATAACATTCATTTTTAGTAAGATAGCCAAACAGAATCCCGGTTATTACAATAAAGCAAAACGCTATCCGTTTCTATAAATACAATCCAATACCTGTGAAAAAAGAAATACATTTTCTGCGGTTCAATAATGAGCTGCAATTTAACTTCGACCCTATTTATAAAACTTATAGCATTCAAACGGGCAATGTACTTTATGTTATGCCCTATGTACTTACCCTCCGCTTAAAGAGATTTCTGAAAGCCGACTCTGCTCCTTCAGCACATCAAATGAATGACTGGTATCAAAATTTACCAAAAACCGAAAGATCTCTCGTAACCTGCACAATTATTATTATCAAACATCAATGAATGTAAAATTTAAGTACAGACGTATTTACCTGTTCTACTTTTCACTTCCACTCCTCTTCTACTTAAATTGCATTTCTGGGATTAAATCAATTTTTGTTTTATAACTCCCCTCCCACCTGAAAGAAATTGTATTTTTAGAGCACCAGTTATTAGTTAATTGGTTGGCATACATTTTACATTAATGGGGTATAAGAGCTTAAAGCAATACAGCATTTCTGCCTAAAATGGTTTAGTGTTACCTATTACTTTCAACCTGAAATATAAAATGTATGACTTATTGTTTGGGCATAAAAGTTAGGGAAGGACTAGTGGGTATTGCCGATACCAGAATTACGTCGGGCAGCGATACCAGTGTAAAAATTAAGATGCTTACCATTCAAAAAGACAGGTTTTCAATTTTTATAATGACCAGTGGACTGAGATCCGTAAGGGATAAAGCCATTGTATATTTTAAAGAGTTGATTGAAAAACATGAGTACAACAAAATGTTTATGGTGGTAAATGCTTTTGGAGAGCAGGTTAGAAAAGTTGCTTCGGAAGATAAGAGCTACCTGGAAAAAGCGGGGTTTAAATTTGACCTCCACACCATTATAGGAGGCCAGTTAAAAGACGATGAAGAACATAAATTGTTTTTGCTTTATCCCGAAGGTAATTGGGTTGAACTTGGCTACGGGGCACCCTTCGTCATCATTGGAAATTCGGGGCATGGGAAGGCCATTCTTAACCGGATTTTAGATGAAGATACCAGCATGCGTATCGCTTTAAAAACAGGTTTTCTTTCCTTTGATTCTACAAGGGTAAGCTCCAATAATGTAGACTTTCCTATAGATGTGGTTTTGTATAAAAAAGATGAGTTTCATTTGGCCGAACACCGGTATGAAAAGAAAGACCTTGAAGATGTTTCTGATATGTGGGCTACTGAGCTTAAGTCTGCCCTAAATAATATTCCCGAAGAATGGATGGAGGTTACCTTTAAAAATCTAATCCCCAAAAACATAAATGAATGAAACTGGAAATAAGCTCTGAACTAAAATACTCCATTCTTGCCCCCGGAACACTCATATTAAACATACAGGCTTTACGCACCCCCCGTCAAACAGTATTGGAAGAGTCGCTGGTAACTAATCCCTATATTAAAACCGAAGAGTTGTCTGGCGACCAAAAAGAAAATCGCCTCATCAGAGTTGAGGTTGAACAGCCGGGTGAAATTACTATTACCTACAAAGCCATTGTAGATAATTTTTTTAGAGAGACAGATCATACTGAAGGAACTGCCATATCTATTGGAAAACTGGACACCTCTATTTTACCTTACTTGTACCCAAGCAGGTATTGCCAGTCTGATAAATTATTCAGATTTGCCAATACAAAATTCGGCAACATAACAAATCCCTATTTGCAGGTACTTGCTTTAACTGACTGGATTTACCACAACGTAGTATACCTAAGTGGCAGCACTAACTCGCAAACAAGTGCTTACGATACGGTTACTGAACTTGCAGGAGTATGTCGCGATTTTGCTCACCTTGGTATAGCATTGTGCAGAGCCCTAAGCATTCCTGCCCGGTACTTTACAGGTTATGCCTACAAATTGGTACCGGCCGATTTTCATGCTTGCTTTGAAGCTTACCTGGGTAACGAATGGGTTTTGTTTGATGCAACGAGGTTGGTTCCGCTAAACGGGATAGTAAAAATTGCTACTGGTCGCGATGCGGCTGACACAGCAGTGGCCAGTATATTTGGCAATATTGAAGGACGGAACATTATGGTTACGTGTAAATTGATGGATGATCATTTTGAGCCGTTTTATTACAATAATGAAAAGCTGAAGGGGCTTTCCTACGAATAAATCCCAATCTGAATATCTTCTTCATAATTGGGGACAACTACTGAAGGGAACGATTATTTAGATTTGATTTTTCTATTAAATTTAATTTATGGAAGCTTACCACGAAACTTTACTAACCATCTACTCAATAGTCAAATCAGAAAGTTCGCCGGAAACCTATTTATGCACTCCCCATGAAATTATTTTACGGCAAAGCCAGGATTGGACAACCATCCAGGATCACCTGGACCAATTAGAGAAAGAACATTTCATAACGGTTAAGCACCTTGATAAAATTGCAGTCTGTATAACATCCTCAGGCATAGCCAAATCAAAAGCTTTAAAAAATAATTTTGTTAGTAACAGCTTTTCTTTCTCAAACGAAAAAGAAGCCCTGATTACAAAAGATGTGAATGGGTAAAATCTTCCAAAAGGTTTACACACAATCCTTAGTATTAGCAAAAGATTGCTGCCGAATAACGTGCCCCTATATGTGATCTCTATATTTGAATTGATTATTTTCCATTTTTTCCAATTCTACTATCCGGGCAAAATAAAACTTACCCTCCAAATTCCATTTCTAATAAGGATTTTCAATAGGTTTACGCTTTTCATTGTAAAAATCTGGCCCTTTAAACTGGTTATTTACCCTTTAAACTGGTTATTTAAATGCAACATGTAAAAGTGAGTAACTAAAAGTATCGTTACTTTGAATTAAAACTATTTAATCCCAACTTTCATTTATTGAACAACATTCTATGAATTTACCTGAGTGGCAATCGAATGTATTGGCTGATAGCAATGTTGTTTTATACATCGTTTTAGACCCAGTAGGAGGTATACTGTTCTCCAACCGGTACTTCACAAAACTTACACAGCTACAAACTTCTATTGAAAATTCTATTTTCAATATTGTACCTGACCGTGATCATTCAAAAATTTCAGCACTTTTATCGCTGTCCCTCAGTAAAAATTTACGTGCAAACAACATAGCCTTCGAATTAAAAAATAACGATGAGATATTACCTACCCAATGGGAATTTTCTTCGCTTGAAAAGGAATCTGGTACTTACATTGAGGCTATTGGTAGTGTTATGGGTAAACACCCTGAAGTAGCTAAAGCAACAAACAGCTCGTTTGAAAATCTTATAGATACAAACTCACCCGATCCTTACAAATTTCTTTTTTATAAGAACCCGGTTCCTATGTGGATATACGAAGTGGGTACGCTTCGTTTTTTGGAAATTAATGAAGCAGCTCTGCAAAAATATGGCTACACCAAAGAAGAATTTTTAAGCATGACGTTGTTTGACATACGTCCTCCTGCTGATTTTACAAAACTCATGGATCAGCAGAAAACAACCTTTGTTCAAAACGAAATTAACAGGGGTGTATGGAAGCATGTTAAGAAAAATGGTGACGTCATAGATGTACATATCATTTCTCATTTATTAGACCTGGGAGGCCGCCAGGCAAAATTGGTTTTGGCCGACGATATTACCGATAAATTAAGGACTGAAGAAAACCTGGTAAGAAGTAATGAACGTTATACCTATGCAAGCAAAGCAACCTTTGATGCCATTTGGGATTGGGATTTTACCACAAACAAAATGTATTGGGGCGAAGGCTTTAAGATGCTGTTTGGATATGATTTTCAGCAGAACGATACCGATATTTCTTCCTGGTCAAATCACATTCATCCCGATGAAAAAGAAAGAGTTCAGGCCAGTGTTTTAAACGCTATCAATAACGGGGCTAATAGTTGGACCGATGAATATAAGTATATAAAAGCTGATGGCACATTGGCGATGGTAACCGACAAAGGCATCATCATTCGTAATAATGAAGGCAAAGCTACCAGGATGATTGGAGCCATGCAAGATGTTACCATTCGAAAATCGAACGAGCAACAGTTACAAAAAATAAACCTGCAATTATTAGGTCAGCAAAAAGAACGGGAACTAACCGCATCGATACTAAGATCGTTAAGCGAAAAACAACTTTTAAATGATGCCCTTGAAGAGATACTAAGAAAGCTCACCATCTTCTTCAATTTTGAAATTGGAGAAATATGGTTTTTAAATATGGATAAAAAAGGGCTGGAACTTCGTCAAAAATGGTTTGCTTCAAAAAATGTAGAAGTGTTTTATAACACTCATAGCGATGTTATCTACAAATTGAAAAAAACCAGTTTGTTGGGTCAGTCGTGGAATGATCACGAAATCATTTTCATTAACGACCTGCAGAACTACGATAGCTTTCAACGCAAAAAGGGTGCTGTTGCCGCTGGCTTAACTAAAAGCCTGGGTGTTCCTATTATTTTTAATGGGCAAACTATTGCGTTATTCTCGTTTTTTGGCCGGAAGGAATTTGTTGATAAAGAGAAAGTGAAACTCTATTTCGAATCGTTGAGCCTGCAATTGGGTATTGATATTCAACGTAAGAAAACCGAGGAGGAACTAAACAAATTTTTTGAACTCTCCCCCGACATATTAGCCATACTTGGATTTGATGGATACTTTAAAAAAATTAACCCGGCCTTTGTAAACATATTAGGTTACGAAGCTGCTGCTCTTGAAAAGCTAACGGTTGATGAAATGATCCACCACGATGATGTGAGTTTGACCAATGAAAAACTAATGGAACTCAAGCAGGGCAGGACGGTAAATTTCGAAAATCGTTTTATAAGTAAAAATGGCGAATACAAATGGTTATCGTGGGCAAAAGCACCATTGGTAGAAGAAGAATTGATTTACGCCACTGCAAAAGATATAACCGACAAGAAGAATCTAAATGAAAAATTAAACAGGATATTAGAAAGTATCTCAGATGGATTTTTTAGTGTTGATAAGGATTTCATCATTCTGTATTGGAACGTGCAGGCGGAAAAACTTTTAAAAGTTAACCGGGAAGATGTGATAGGAAAAACTATAAATCATGTTTTTGAAGAAAAAGGAGCTGGTAATTTCTTTGACGAATGTGTAAAAGCATTTAAAACCAATATACCTGTACATTTTGAAGAATTTGTACCTCAATACAACACCTGGTTCGAGGTAAATGCTTACCCGTTTGAGGGCATTTTATCCGTCTTTTTTAAAGACATTACTGAACGCAAAAAGTCGGACGAGATCGTTCGCATTTCCAGCGAACGCTACGAGGTTTTGGCCAAGGCTACAAAAGATGCTATTTACGACTGGAATTTAATAACCAACCAGGTAAGCTGGAACGAAGGCATACGAACCATATTTAACTACACTGATGTTCAGGAATATAATGATACCAGGTGGTGGAACGAAAAAATTCACCCGGATGACCATTCGAGAGTTATTGATAAGATAAACCATCACATTAAATCGCATCAGTCCAATTGGGAGCAGGAGTACAGGTTCAGGTGCAAAGACGGATCGTACAAATACATTTATGACCGTGGCTTTACCATTTATAACAATGACAATAAGGCCATAAGAATGATCGGCTCTATGCAGGATCTGACAGACACAAAATTGAATGAGTTGATGCTAAAAGAATTGAATGAATCATTGGAGAAGAGAGCGTCGCAACTGGCAACATCTAATGCCGAGCTGGAAAGCTTTGCCTATGTAGCCTCACACGATTTACAGGAACCCCTGCGAATGGTTAGTAGTTTTTTACAATTAATTGAAAGAAGGTATAAAGACAAACTGGATCAAAAAGCACACGAATACATTCGGTTTGCGGTGGATGGAGCTGAAAGAATGAAGGGGTTGATATTAGACCTGCTTGAGTATTCAAGGGTAAACAGCCGTAAAGAACAAAAGGAAATTGTAAACTTGAATGAAGTAGCTACAACACTTGCTATTACTTATAAACGGGTAGTTGAAACATCCGAAGGCACCCTTACAATTGATGAACTTCCCATGGTTTTAGGCAACAAAGTGCAGTTGATGCAATTGTTTCAAAACCTGGTAAGCAATGCACTTAAATACAAAAGTGACCGGCCTCCGGTTATAAAAATTACAGTGCAACAGAAAGAAGATTATTACCAGTTTGCTGTAAGCGACAACGGAATTGGTATTGAAGAAAGATTTTTCAATAAAATTTTTATCATTTTTCAAAGGCTTCATAACAAAAATGAGTTTTCTGGTACAGGCATTGGTTTGGCTATTTGTAAGAAAATTGTTGAGATACACGCCGGCAACATTTGGGTAGAGTCAACACCAGGTATTGGTAGTACGTTTTTCTTTACTTTGCCCTCCAATATGGATATGGAGCCAGAAACCGTATCATGAGATTTACAATCATTAAATAACATTAACTAAGTGGTCTATTTTTAGACTTCAAATTCAAAATATTCTTTAGTAACCCCCCCAAGGCATGAAAGAAATAGACATATTATTGGTTGAAGACAATGAAGGTGACATTGTTCTTACAATGGAAGCATTAGACGATGCCCGTATACTCAACAAATTACACGTTAAGAGAGATGGAGCCGAAGCACTTGATTACTTATATTCCACCAATAAGGATAACCCAGGGGAATTACCCGATCTGATCCTTTTAGATATAAACCTGCCAAAAATTGATGGCAAAGAAGTGTTACACAGAATTAAAACTCACCCAACTTTAAAAAAAATACCGGTAGTAATGCTTACCACTTCATCCTCCGAAGTAGACATTCTTGAATCTTATAACAATCATGCTAATTGCTACATTATTAAACCGGTTGATTTAAACAAATTCTTCAACATTGTAAAAGCGATTGAAAATTTTTGGGTTACCATTGTAAAACTTCCTGCAAAAGATTAATATGATCGATTCTCCGCTTAACATACTGGTTGTAGAAGATAATGCTGGTGACTATATTTTGGTAAAGGAATATCTTGAAGAAATTCTTACAAAATCAACCATTTATCATGCCGACACTTTGGCTAATGCAGGTGTTATTATCGATAAAAACAAAATTGACGTTGTGCTTCTCGACCTTACTTTACCGGATGGTATGGGGAAGGATTCATTTCTGGAAATCTATTCTAAAGCATCGCAAATACCCATTATTGTATTAACAGGATTTGGCGATACTGACATGGCCCTTGAAACACTTAAACTGGGTGCACAGGATTATATTGTTAAGGATGACAGCAACCCTACTGTACTGGCTAAAAGCATACAATATGGTATAGAACGAAGCAAAATTTTTGACCAGCTTAAACGATCAGAAGAACAATACAAATACCTGTTTCAAAGCAACCCTTTACCCATGTTTGCTTTAAAAAGAGACACGTTTGAATTTTTAATGGTAAACAAGGCTGCCGTAATACATTATGGTTATACAGAGGAAGAATTTTTAAAGATGACCTTTAAAGATCTTAGCCAAAAGAACGGAACTTTACAAAGTGAAGAGCTAACATTTAGCAGTAATGATAAAGGAAATGCTGATATAAAACACGTTAAAAAAGATGGAAAAAGCATAGATGTTGAACTTGGTTTTCACGACATTTTATTACAGGGCGAAGATGAAAGACTGATAGTAATTCATGATGTTACAGAGAGGAACAGGGCAAAGGAATTATTGAGGGAAAGTGAGCAAATGTTTAGAACCATATCTGAAAACTTCCCTAATGGATCCGTAGCAATATTGGATAGGGAGCTTAGGATTTTGTATACTGCCGGAAAGGAATTTCATGTGCCGGGTACCAATCCTACAGTATTGGAAAACACCATTTACACCTCTCATTTTAATGATTCAACAAGCGTAAAAGTCAGGCAGGAATTAGAAGAAGTGTTCAATGGTACATCAACTGTGTTCGAGGCAGGTTATCAAACACTTAGCTACATTATAAGTGCTGTGCCGTTGTTTGAGGTAGACAATTCCATCAGCAAAATATTACTGGCAACCCAAAACATTTCAGAGCAAAAAAAGAACGAAACAGAGAAGGAGCTTTTGATTGAAGAATTAATGCATAACAACAACGATTTAAAGCAGTTCTCCTATATAACTTCTCACAACTTAAGGGCACCGTTATCCAATTTGCTGGGTATTCTTCAATTGCTTGACATGTCTTCTATCACGGACCCGATGGCCTCCCTCCTTCTCAAAAATTTTAAAGATTG
>JBBQVY010000095.1:0-16889 GCA_038211085.1 Chitinophagales bacterium
GGTTGAACTGATGCGTTTGAACATTTCAGATTCATTGGGCTTGCCAGGGACAATGGCAAAAGCGCCACGGGTTTCTTTTAACGGTGCAAAAGCTGAATCGGGAATATCGAAGCGTAAACCGGCTTGTTGTTTACTAACATCGGGGCCGTGACATTTAAAACATTTGTCAGAAAAAATGGGACGTATGTGAAAGTTATAGCTGACAATATCGGGCAGCTTTTCATTTTTTTTATTAAAAGATTGCATACATGACACGAGGCCTGCAACTACCGCAAACAACAGAAAAATTACAAGCAGTGCTTTCGATTTCATATGGAGCTAAGCTTTTTTGTGTGCTTAAATGTATGAATGTTTAAGAAAATGCATGTGGAACTGTTGGTTAAATGCAAACGATTATAGCTTTTAATATTGTAAACAGATAAAAACAAATTAAAAATTAAAAAGTTTTTATACTTTTATAAAAATATTAAAAAGTTTTTGAGTTTATTAAAAAGTTTTGGCAACTTCACATTATATAAATCTAGCTGTTTTGACTACAACGGTTTCAAGCAAAAATGACAGGATAAAAAAGAAGATTATTAAGGAACTGTATGGTGGAAAAACGCTTTCGTGTGCTGATATCAGTGGTAAGATTCAAAAAAGCTTTCCCCTAACAACAAAACTTATAAACGAGTTATTGGATGACAGCCTGATTACCGAAACCGGGTTCGCTATTTCGACCGGTGGGCGGAGAGCCCAAACATTTTCGATAAAAAAAGATACAATATACCTGGTGTCGGTGGCTATGGACCAGCTGATTACCCGGATTGTGGTCATGGATCTTCAAAATGACTTTGTTAGTCCAGTAACCACTGTTAACCTGCCTCTGGCTGATAAGGATGACACCATTACGGTATTGATTTTACATATAAACAAAGTGATTGAACAATGCGGCATTGCTATGCAGAAAATAGCAGGTATTGGTATTGCAATGCCGGGTTTTGTAAATGCACAGGTAGGCAAAAATTATTCTTTTTCGTTTGGAGAGACCAAGAGTATAACCGCCGATATTAGTGAGGCCACCGGAATACCGGTTTATATCGATAACGACTCAAGCCTTATTGCCCTTGCAGAGTTGAAGTTTGGCAAAGCACGGCAAAAGAAAAATGCGATGGTGCTGAATGTAGGTTGGGGTGTTGGCCTGGGCATGGTGTTGAACGGAGAAATGTTTAGAGGTAATGAAGGCTTTGCAGGAGAATTTAGCCACATTCCATTATTCAACAACCAAAAAATGTGCAGTTGCGGAAAAACTGGATGCCTTGAAACTGAAACTTCCTTATTGGTGCTTATAGAAAACGCCAGGAAAGGTTTGAATGCCGGCCGTTTGTCCAGCCTCAAACTTGCCTCTTTTAAAAATAATGAAGATGCCATTAAACAGATTGTAGCGGCAGCACATGCAGGAGACCAGTTTGCCGTTGAAGTTTTTTCGGGTATTGGATATAATATTGGCCGGGGAGTAGCTGTGTTAATACATATTCTTAACCCCGAAACAATTATACTAAGTGGCAGGGGTTCAGTTGCAGGTAAAATTTTAAAGATACCTATACAGCAAGCCATGAACGAACACTGCATTCCCATACTGGCTGACAACACAACAATAGAAGTTTCAGAATTAGGATATGATGCCGAATTGATTGGCGCTGCTGTACTGGTAATGGAAAATTTTGAGATGACCTGTTTGGCCTGACACGTTGCTTTCGTAATTGAAGAATATCCTTCTGATTTTAGCCCGGTTACAGGTTTCATGCACTGTATCCTCCCATGATAATTATATTTTCTATGATAACCTTATATCCATTGTTGTTTTGAAAAACCCTAAACCAAATATTTAAATGCTGAAAAATTCGCTTATGAGAAAAATTATCATGCTATTGTGTTGCCTTATTACAGGCACCACTTTATTTGCGCAAACAAGGCAGCTTACCGGCGCCTTGTACGAAGTAAATACCAAAAACCCGGTAATGTCTGCCACAATAATTGTAAAGGGTAAAAACACTTCTACAGTTACTGATGCAGATGGAAAGTTCAGTATCACCGTTCCACAGGGGAAAGTAATGCTGATGGTTACTTCAATTGGGTACGAAACAAAAGAGATACCCGTGAATGCCAACGACAACAATGTTACTGTAATGTTGGCACCTACATCGGCCGACCTACAGGATGTTGTGGTTACCGCTCTTGGCATCCGCAAGGAAAAAAAGGCTCTGGGTTATGCGCTTACTGAAGTTAAAGGAACCGAACTAACCGAGGCCCGCTCCAACAACTTTATGAACAACCTGGTAGGAAAGGTTCCGGGGTTGAATGTGGTTAGCACTGCTACCGGAGCAGGTGGTTCGTCCAGAGTTATTTTAAGAGGTAATACTTCCATTTCGGGAAACAACCAACCCTTATATGTAGTAGATGGTATACCCATCGACAATAGCAACAGGGGATCGGCCGGCGAATGGGGTGGCAGGGATGCCGGCGATGGCATACAGATGCTTAACCCCGATGAAATAGAATCCGTTTCGGTATTAAAAGGCGGTAATGCTGCAGCTTTATATGGTGCAAGGGCATCCAACGGGGTCATCCTGGTTACTACAAAAAAAGGATCGGGCCGCAAGGGGCTTGGCATTGAGATCAACAGCAATTTCACTACTGAAAATGTAATTAACCCTACTGACTGGCAGTACCAGTATGGACATGGTACAGGCGGTGTAACCCCAACTACTTTGGCTGGCGCAAATAACATCAGCCTTAACAGCTGGGGCGGCAAACTAAACGGAAGTTCTGTAATTCAGTGGGATGGCATAAGCAGGCCTTATGTTGCCCATAAAACCAACATCCAGGACTTTTACAAGACCGGCACCAACCTCAGCAATTCTGTTACATTTTATGGTGGGTCTGATAAAATGACTTATAATTTTTCCATGGCAGACCTGGACAATAAGAGCATTCTTCCAAACTCAACATTACGCCGCAACAACATAGCCATGAATATAGGCATGACCCCAATTGATAACCTGACGGTGAACGTAAGCGCCAGGTACATAAGGGAAAGGGTAAAGAACAGGCCCCGTTTATCCGATTCTCCCGGCAATGCCAACTTTACTATTGGTTTAATGCCAACCAGCTGGGACCAGGCGACATTCGAAACCAGTAAGATCAATCCTAATACAGGCGGTGAAAATAAGTTCAATGCCAACGAATACATTACCAACCCTTACTGGGCTGTTGAAAATTTTAAGCAGAACGATAGCCGCGACAGGCTAATAGGATCGGTTGAAGCACGATATAACTTTACCAAATGGTTATACACAAGAGGCCGCATAGGAACGGACATGTACACACGTCAAAATTTTGAAGTAACACCAAACGGTACACAATTTTCGCCGGGCGGACAGATTAATGATCAAAGCACAGGCCGTTTCAGGGAGTTTAATGCCGAGTGGTTATTGGGCGTTCAAAAAGAGCTAACCAATAAGCTGGCACTGGATGCATTTGTGGGTGGAAATGCTATGAACCAGATTGATGAAGGCCAAAGCGTAAATGGCGATAACTTTTTTATCCCTGGTTTTTACAACGTAAACAACCTGCAGAATAAAAGTACAAATTACAATTACAGCCAAAAGAAGATCAACTCAGCTTTTGGTTCGGCAGAGCTTTCGTACAATAAATTTGTGTACGTGACCGTAACAGGTCGTAACGACTGGTATTCCACCCTTTCGCCGCAAAACTGGTCAATATTTTATCCTTCAGTAGCGGCCAGTTTCATATTGTCTGAAGCTGTTAAACTTCCTGAAGTAGTAACTTATGCCAAGCTAAGGGCTTCATGGGCAAATGTTGGTGGCGACCGCGATCCATATGGTCTTACCTTACCCTATAGCTTAAACAGTAACGCCTTTAATGGTATCCCTGTAGGGAGTATAAGTACTAATACTATCCCAAACAAAGGGTTGCTGCCGTACCAGGTTAAGTCAAAAGAAGTTGGATTGGAAGCCAGGTTATTTAAAAGCCGTGTAGGCATTGACTTAACTTTTTATAGCAAGCAAACCACTAATGACATTATACAGAGTTCCATTTCGCAAACGTCGGGCTTTGGTAACGTGTTAATAAACGTGGGCGAAGTAAGCAACAAGGGAATTGAGTTGTTACTTACCGTTACGGCAATCAAAGCTAAATCTTTGGTATGGGATGCCTCGTTCAACATGGGTTATAATAATAGCACCGTCATTAAAATCTCCGATCAATTAGTAACCTCGCGTATTGCACAGGCACGTTCGTTAACTGCCTTCATCGACCACATTGCCGGCAAATCTTTTGGCCAGGTTATGGGCTTTGACTATAAAAGAAATGCAACAGGCGATTACCTGTTAAAAGATGGCTTACCACAACGCGGAGATTTGAAAGCATATGGTACAGGTGTAGCGCCCCTTACCATGGGATTCAATAATGATTTCAGGTTTGGCAACTTTAACCTTGGAGTGTTAATTGATGGTCGTTTTGGCGGCTATATGTATAGCGGCACCAACGACTTTGCGACCTATCGCGGACTTTCACAATTAACCCTTAATGGCAGAGAAGGTGATATTATAGCACAGGGTGTTGATGAAGTAACCGGATCAAAAAATACCAAAAATGTTACCTCGCAGAGTTATTACCAAAGTGTAGGCTTAAATATATCATCGGAGTTTATTTACAAGTCTGATTTTATAAAGCTGCGCCAGATAATTTTTGGTTACCGTTTACCTGAAAAACTCTTCACTAAAACACCTTTCAAAGGCGCAAACCTTTCATTGGTAGCCCGTAATCTTGCCATCCTGAAAAAGTACGTTCCCAACATTGATCCTGAATCGACTTATAACAGTGGTAATGGTCAGGGCCTGGAATGGTATGGAGTTCCACCGGTACGTACCGTGGGCGTAAATCTTAACCTGAAGTTCTAATCCAATTGCGCAATTCAAAAAATTACATCATGAAATTTAGAAAAATAATTTTCAGCCTTTGCCTCGGCACTTTGTTGCTGGCAGGCTGCACTAAAGATTTTGAAAAAATCAATATCAATCCTACTAATGTTACCGACCTGCAATCAAATGCATTATTTACCAATGTAATACTGGGTGTATCGGGTGGCGAGTACGAAGCATGGAGGACAAACTTTATCTACAATACACAGTTTGTTCAGCAGTTTGCTTCAATTGCATGGCCACAGGGCGATACATATATGTTTGATGAAGGATACAACTCATCGCTTTGGGACAGCTACTATGGTGGCCCTATAAAAAACGTGATAAATCTTATTGAAAAAACCACAGGCGTAGCCACCGAGGTCAACTATAACAGCGCAGCACGCATTTTAAAAGCTTTTGCTTTTTTGCGCCTCACCGATTCGTATGGCGATATTCCTTACACAGATGCAGGCAAAGGATACATAAAAGGAACATTTGCGCCAGCCTACGATGAGCAAAAAGCAATATTGACCGACATCATTAATGAACTGGATGCCGCTGCAAAAGCTTTTGATGCATCAAAGCCATTTAAAGGGGATATTACCAGTTATAACGGCGATGTTGCAATGTGGAAGAAAGCAGCCTATTCCCTTATGTTGCGTACCGCAATGCGCATGTCAAAGAAAGACGTGGCAGCGGCACAGGCAGGTGTAACCAAAGCTGTTGCCGGAGGTGTTTTTACCGATTATACTGAAAGTTTTAGGGTGAAACATATAGCTGGCAATTATGACAATCCTAACAGCCATGTGCTGGGTTATTACAATGGAGCAAGGGGGCAGTTAGCCAGCGAAGCTTTTAAGTTTAGCAAATTTTTTATCGACCTGCTGAAATCTAACAACGATCCACGTGTAAGCATTCTTTCGGTTGTACGTACCGGCACCAACGAAGATGGGAACCCGTTAATACAAAAAGGATTACTTAGCGGTACCGATCCAAACGGGTTTAGCGGGCTAAGTTCTTATTCGCAATTGCGGGCAGATTTTACCGATGCTGATGATCCAAACATTTTGGTATCGTATGGTCAAACTTTACTGCTAATGGCCGAAGCTCGTGAAAGAGGCTGGATCACTACCAGTACTTCTGAAGCGTACTTCAGAGAAGGGATCAAATCATCCATCAACCAATTAAAACTGTATTCGCCTGCTGCAGGTGTTATAAACGATGCAGTGGTAAATGTATTTGCTGCATCGGTTATTTACCCGGCTGCTTCAGCCGATCGTATGGCCGCAATCAATACGCAATACTATATCGCCTCCCTGATTGATGGCTATGAGTCGCATGCAAACTGGCTGCGTTCAGGTTATCCTGTACTTACTCCAGTTAATTTTCCGGGAAATTATACCGGCGGTAAAATACCGTTACGCTTTCAATACCCTGCCAGCGAATCAGGCCTGAACGGCACCAACCTGTCAGCCGCGATTTCGCGCCAGGGAGCCAATAACTGGAACACCAACATCTGGTGGAGCAAACCCTAACCGTAATGTTTATTTACACTACGTAAAATCAAATTAAATTTTAAGACAGGTAGTTTCCACTGCCTGTCTTATTTTTTTATTTCCCTATTGATAAAAACCCGAATTTTAAAAACATGACCCTTAACCTGATCAATATAAATAACAAACGCCTGTGTCTTTGCTGTATGGTGATTGTGATGCAGGTTCATTGTTACATCAGTTCGGCTCAAAGCTTGTTTACACCGCTTACACCACAACAAACAGGCATCACCTTTCAAAATAAACTGGTTGAAAGCACAAACGCAAACATCATTACCTACGAATATTTTTATAACGGTGGCGGTGTAGCAGTAGCCGATTTTAATAATGATGGATTAACGGATATTTATTTTTCATCAAACCAGCAGCCCAACGCCTTGTATATGAACCGCGGTAATTGGCAGTTTCAGGATGTGACCAATGCAGCTGGTGTGGCGGGTAAAAAAGGCTGGAAGACCGGCGTTTCGGTTGCTGATGTTAACGGTGACGGGTTTGTTGATATTTATGTTTGCAATTCGGGCGACGTTGAACCGCAATACCGTCAAAACGAATTGTACATGAATAACGGCGATGGAACCTTTAGTGAGAAAGCTAAAGAAATGGGTGTGGCCGACATTGGCTATTCAACCCAGGCTGCCTTTTTTGATTATGACCAGGATGGCGACCTCGATCTTTTAGTAATCAATCACAACGTAAAACAACTGCACAATTTTGACGCGGCCTTTGTAAAAAAAATGGTGGACGAAAATGCAGGCGACAGGTTATATCAAAACAACAACAATCGCTTTAAAGATGTAACCCTGCAGGCCGGCATTCTTTCCAATCCTTTGGGTTATGGGCTTGGTGTAAATATTTCGGATATTAATAAAGATGGCTGGCCCGATATCTATGTAACCAACGATTATGTTGAAGAAGATTACCTGTACATCAACAACAAAAATGGAACTTTTAAAGAATGCCTGAAGGAACAGTTGGGCCACATCTCCAACTTTTCGATGGGAGTGGATATAGCCGATATCAATAATGATAGTTACCCTGATATTTTTACGCTTGATATGCTTCCGCAGGATAACAAGCGGCAGAAGTTGCTGTATGCCCCCGATAATTATGAGCTATACAAAAACACTTTGCAAAATGGCTTTTACCACCAGCTCATGCGCAACATGTTGCAGTTGAATAATGGCAATGGTAGCTTTAGCGAGATTGGACAGTTGTCAGGCGTATCAAATACTGACTGGAGCTGGGCAGCGCTGCTGGCCGATTTTACTAACGATGGTTACAAAGATCTGTTTGTGACCAATGGCTATGGCAGGGATATGATCAACATGGACTTCATGAAGTTTTACGCCAACGAACGTTTAAAATTTAACCGCGGCGAACCCAGCAGCCGCATGTTTCAAATGTTATCAGGCATAAAATCGACCCCGCTACATAATTATTTTTTTGAGAATAACGGCAACCTGCACTTTACCGATCGTTCAATAGACTGGGGCTTTAATGAACCTGATTTTTCGCATGGCGCTGCCTATGCCGATCTTGACAATGATGGCGACCTTGATCTTGTAGTAAATAGGATGAATGAACCCGCTGGCATCTACCAAAACAATTGCAATAGCTTCAAAAATCAACTTCATTATATTGATATCAACCTTAGAATGGAAGGCGGAAATCGTTTCGCACTTGGGGCCACTGTAAAGATTTTTACCGGTGCCGGCATTAATTATTTAGAAAATTACCCGGTGCATGGTTTCCAGTCGGCCATGCAAATACCCTTGCATACAGGGCTACCGGTGGCTGCCATCGACTCCATACAAATCACCTGGCCAGGCAATGAAGTACAAACGCTGCGAAACAATATTCATGTCGACACACTACTTACTATTCAATATAAACCGATAAAGCAAATACAACCTGTTTACCCTGTACACCGACAGGTTTTTTCGCCATCGGGAAATGCCATCAACTTTAAACATACCGAACCTGAAGAAAATGATTTTAAACTGCAGCCATTAATGCCACACATGCTAAGTTATTCGGGGCCGCACCTTGCTACATGCGATGTAAATAACGACGGGCTGACCGATGTCTACATTGGAGGTGCGCAAAACCAGGCGGGTGCAATTTTGTTACAGCAAAAAAATGGTGATTTTAATTTATCGCAACAACCAGCCTTTGCAGCCGATGCCTTGTGCGAAGATGTGGACGCTATATTTTTTGATGCTGACGGCGATGGCGACCAGGACCTGTACGTGGTAAGCGGCGGGTATGCGCTACAGTTAAACGACAGCAATTACCAGGACCGGCTGTACATTAACGAGGCCGGCAATTTTATCAAAAGCGCTCCTGCCCTACCCCACGAAACCACTTCGGGAAGCATTGTAAGGTCCGTTGATTTTGACCACGATGGTGACCTTGATCTTTTTGTTGGCGGAAGGGTTATTCCACAAAATTACCCGGAGGCTCCTATGTCTTTCTTATTACAAAACGATGGCAAGGGTAACTTTAATAGCGTGACCGCACAACTGTTCCCGGCCTTACAAAATGCTGGAATGATAACCGACGCACAATGGATTGACCTGGATAAGGATGGTAGCAGCGAACTAGTATTGTGTGGCGAATGGATGTGCATAGAGGTGTATGCGTGGACTGCCGGTAAAATGGTAAATGTTACCAATAAATACTTTGATAAGGGAAACATCGGCTGGTGGAACCGAATGGTTTTTGCTGATGTTGATAAAGACGGCGATATGGACCTGGTAGCCGCAAACTGGGGCACAAACAGCCAGTTGCAGGCTGGCCCAAACCAACCTGTTACAATAACTTTTGGCGACTTTGATGGCAATGGCTACATCGACCCATTACTTTGTTATTTCATTAATGGAAAGTCGTACCCAATGGCCTCAAGGGATGAACTTACAGACCAGATGGTAAGCATGCGTCAGAAATTTCCTACCTACGATTCCTATTCAGAAGCAACCATTACCGACATCCTTTCGCCTGCACAGTTAACTAAGGCGCAAACACTTTACGCCCAACAATTAAATACAGTTTGGTTCGAAAATAAAAGTGGCAAATTTATTCAGCGGCCGTTGCCCATACAAGCCAATTTTACACCTGTATATGCAATACTGGTTGATGATTTTAATAACGATGGCAACCCGGATATTTTGCTTGGCGGAAACATTGATGAAGTACGTATCAGGATCGGTAAGATTGATGCCAGCTATGGTATATTGTTAGCGGGAGATGGCAAAGGAAATTTTCAATACATTGACCAGTTACAGTCGGGTTTGCAAATTAAGGGCTGCATAAAAGATTTTATAAAGATCAAATCTTTTGGCAATACCCACAAAGTGATGGCAGCCATTAACGATGGTTATCCTGTATTATTAGACTATTAAGCACTCATGAATAAAATGACGGGTACACGTGTACGATTGTTGGCAATATTGCTGCTGTTTCTTACAGCTTCGGCCTTTTCACGCGGTCCGGCTTTTTACACCACCACAAACTATGTACAGGTACTTAAAAAAATAACCGATGTAATGGTCAACGATGTTACCTCGCCGGTGGCGGCCAGCAGGTATTATGCGTACATCACCTTATCAGCCAACGAAGTTCAGGCAGCCTTTCTTCCCAAACAATATTCCTTCTCTAACCAACTACACAATTTTAATGGAATACATTTTTCATCATCGTTGCTATCGAAAAGTAATGCTAACCTTTCGGTTATATTGACCATCCTGAAAACAGGTGAAAAACTATTACCATCGGGTTACCTTCTACAGCTTGTTTCGGATTCTATAATAAAGTATGCTGCTAAAAAAGGCATCAGTCAAAATACCATTCTTGCAACGCTAAGCCTTGTGGACAGTTCGATAACACAAATGCTTCCCTATATTAAAAGCGATGGTTTTTTCAAGCTTTCCAATATGCGGAGGTACACTCCCACCATTGGTAACGCCTATTGGCAACCTACGCAGCCGGCATTTATGGCGCCTGTTGAACCCCATTGGAATACCATGCGTACTTTTCTTCTTGACTCAGCCCAACAGTTTAAGCCCACACGTCCTGCCATTTACGATACCGCCCATACTTCAAATTATTATCGCCAACTAAAAGAAGTATACGACATTACCAATGCAGCCGATGCTAAACAACGTGCGGTTGCTATGTTTTGGGATTGCAATCCATTTGCGGTGCAACAGATAGGGCATGTGCAATTCGGCTTAAAAAAAATATCGCCGGGTGGCCATTGGGTGGGCATTACGGGCATAGCCTGTAATCAAAAAAAAATACGCCTGCAACAAACCGTACTCGCTCATGCTTTGGTAAGCATTGCGTTAGCCGATGGCTTTATTGCCTGCTGGGACGAAAAATACCGGAGCAACCGCATTCGCCCCGAGACAGCCATCAACCGGTTAATCGATCCCCGATGGAAGCCCTTATTGCAAACACCACCCTTTCCAGAATATGTATCCGGACACAGCGTTGCTTCCACCGCGGCAGCGGCTATACTTACAAACATTTTTGGTAACCAATTTTCGTTTACCGACGACACTGAAGTTGAGTTTGAATTACCCATCCGGAAATTTGAATCCTTTAACGCGGCTGCCGCCGAAGCTGCAATTTCAAGGTTGTATGGTGGCATTCATTACCGCGATGCAATTGACCAGGGCGTTTGGCAGGGAAAAAAAGTTGCGGGCTTTGTGATGGCAAAAATTGCCGGTGCCTTTAAAACCGTGCGGATAAACAGGTAAGTATTTATTTTTATTACCGAAAAGCTGTCCAACTTGTTTATTGAATACAAAACGGCAGCAACGGTAAACAGTTCATTTTCTTTGGTGGTTGCTGGCAACATATAGCCTGAAATTTGCAAGGTTAAGAAGGTTACTATATGACATTTTAATAGTAAAGCAATTAATGAGTGAATAGACTATTCAGTTACTGCTACCAGCTTCCAGGTGCTTTCTTTCGTAGCAGTGCTGGTATAAGTTTTTTTTAAATTAAGCGAATGGTTATACTTCGCCGGGTGAAGCACAACCCCAAATATATACAGGTACTTCGCGTTGCAATACTTCGCCATAACGAAGAATTTGTGTTAGCGTTCCATGCGCCTGTGGAGGATGAGGAAGGCAACTTATAAATATGTCAATAGTTATCGCAAAGGAATTTTTTATACAAGTATTGGTGAATTTAATATTCAAAGTTTTCGTTGAAATATTTACTTTTTCAACTGCTCAAATCAATTTGTTATCAGTTAGTTGTTAAATAGATACATGCATTATTAGTTGGCAACCTTGCCACTCATAATATTTCTTCTTAATAAACTGGCTTCGCTTTTATAAAATAAAGCGCTAACACAATATCCTATTTGATTCAACCTAAGTGCACAATTTCAATCTATATCGATAGAAATTGAAAGAGATTTGTAAGCTATCCGGTTACCTCATTCTTTAAGAAAACAAAACATTAAAACGAAACTCATTTATTGATAGATCCATCTATTTCATGGAGCAGGAGAAAAATTTAAAAACGATTAATTGTATCAGATATCTTGCTAAATTTAGAATTTATTTAATTTTGGTTTAAACCATTCAAGCATGTATTTTTTACAAAAACCTGGTTAGGTTAGGTTTTGTGGACATAGTAATTGGTGTCATCATTAAAATTAATTATTCAATACATTGCCAGATAAATGTCATTCATTACATCACCGCTTCATCCTGCTCAATATGAAATATTTATTGACCAGATTATAAACCCCGGCAGTCCTCATTACAATCTCGGTTTAACTGTTCAGATAACCGGGCCGCTTGCTGTGTTAGGTGTAATTAAAGCACTGGAAATAACTGTAAGTCATTTTGATGCCTGCCAGTTAAGGTTCGACATGGATGATCCTACACCAGTGGCATATATATGCCAGCTTCCACCACCATTGCCATTTACAGAAATTGACTTATCAACTTTTACTGATAGTGAATCCCTTGCTACAGAATGGATGCAAGAGCGTTTTAATCATCCCTTTATTTTACAAAAAGTTAACTGCCTGTACGAGTTTGTGCTGATACGATTAAGAGAGAATCATTATTGGTTTTCATGTCGCTTTCATCACTTGTTAACTGACGGGTTTGGTTTAAAAATTTTTATAAAGCATTTTGCTGAAAGCTATAAGACGCTAGGTAAAGAAAGCAACTCAATACCATCCCCATCTTACCAGCAGGAAGCTGAAACTGCATGGCAAAAGCATGTCTCAGAGCAATACCAGGAAACAATTAATTTTTGGGGAGGTAAATTAAGCCCGCAAACAGAGGCGTTGATTACACCAGGTAAACTACCATCGGTTGAAGGCGAAAAAATAAGTGGTAATTACTACCAAAATATTTTGCCTGATGAAATGAACTTGCTGGACAAAACAATAGCAAATACCGACAATACCCTCTACCATCTAACGCTAGCTGCTCTGTATATCTATTGTGCCAAAGTGTACAGCAAGTCAGTATTTACTTTGGGTACTATGTTACACCGAAGATTAACTGCCAGGCAAAAACAAATTTTTGGTATGTTCTCCGGCATTTTACCATTGCATCTTCAATTAAGCGAAGACCCGACTGTTGCAGAGATAGTTGCAGCTATAACCGAAGAACGAAATATATCGAGGCCTTACCAGGATGTACTAATGGTAGACCTTGCAACTATTCTATCAAAAGCTGGAGCTATAACCCAACCTGTACAGGTAATTGTGAATTATGCTCCTTTCGATTTCAACCTGGATTTCGGCAATGGATTTTGCACAAAAGTCTATAATATCCGCAGCGAATACCAGCAGTTTCCTTTAGAAATTTGTTGGCGTGAATTTCCAAATCAACCTTTACAACTGGGTATACACTTTAAACTCAGCTATTTTGCAAAAGAAGAAATTCCTTTTTTAGCAAAACGAATTTTAGGCCTACTCTACCAATTTGCCAGGGGAGCAAATCAGAAATTATCGACTCTTAAATTAATACCTGAAGAAGAAGAGCAACTGTTGCAAAACTTTAGCAAAACACTGTTACCATCAATACCCAACCGTAATCTGTTATACTTGTTTGAAGAACAGGCGAAACAAACACCCGAACAACCGGCTGTTGTTTACGAGGGAGGGCAATTAACTTACCACCAATTAAACCAACAGGCAAATCGCCTTGCACATTATCTGGTTAGTAAAGGAGTTACAATCGAAAAGCTGGTACCAATATGCCTTGACCGCGGTCCCCTGTTATTAGTAGCGATATATGGTATTTTGAAAGCCGGTGGTGCATATGTGCCGCTAGATCCTGAATACCCGAAGGAACGGCTTGAAATGATGTTAGAAGATACCGGTGCAGCATTAGTGGTGACAAACTCTGTAGCTTATCAAAAACTGGCTCATTATGGTGCTGCAGAAATTATCAACCTGGATGAAATAGCCTATGACTTACAAAATTTCAGTCCGGCAAATCCATTAATTGCTATCCAGGCTCACAACCTGGCTTATGTTATGTATACCTCTGGCTCAACCGGCAAACCTAAAGGGGTAATGGTTGAGCATGGCAACGTAATAGCACTGCTACAATGGGCAAATGTCTTTTATAAAACGGAGAGGTTTCACCTCATGTATTTTTCTACTTCCATCTGCTTTGATCTGTCAGTTTTCGAAATGTTTTATCCACTAAGTATTGGAAAAACCATACGAGTTGTAGACAATGGCCTGGACATTATGAAATACCTCGCCATCCATAAGGATTGTTTTATCAATACAGTGCCTGTAGTAATGCAAACCATGCTTGCCGAAAATGCAGACCTGTCTAATGCCAGTATTATTGCAATATGTGGCGAGCCCGTTCCCGTACCGGTAAAGGATGGATTGTCAATAGGAACAGCTGAGGTATACAACTTGTATGGTCCTACCGAGGCAACCGTATTCAGTACATGTTTTCAACTTCATAAAAATCTCCCTGTTTTAATTGGCAGGCCTATGACTGGCTGGCAAGTGTACATTGTTGATAAACACAACAGGCCAGTGCCAGTAGGTGTACCCGGTGAGATGTGTATTGGTGGTGCAGGCGTAGCAAGGGGTTATTATAACCGCTTAGAGCTGACAGATGAAAAATTTGTAAAAGACCCTTTTACTAAAGATGGAAGTTCACGGATGTACAAAACGGGAGATATATCAGTGTGGGGAGTTGATGGCAACCTGGAGTATATAGGCAGGCTGGATAACCAGGTGAAAATTAAGGGGTACAGGATAGACCTGGGCGAGATAGATGCCAACCTTTTACAATGCAAAGAAGTGAAGCAGGCGGTGGTTTTAGTTCTTGATGACCGGCCATCAGGTAAATACCTGGTAGCATATGTGGTGCCCCGAAATGGCAGTTTTGATTTACATGCTTTACAACAAACCATTGCCAGGCGTTTACCGGCTTTTATGGTTCCGGCACAGTGGACAGTGTTACAGCACATGCCGCTCACAGCCAATGGAAAAATTAATCGCAAAGCTTTACCTGCTCCTGAAAATAATTATGAGTTACCAGTAGAAAATTTAAACCCTTCTAACCAACTAGAAATTGAATTATGCGAAATATGGAAAGCTGTTTTTAATCTTCCCTCCTTAGGTACCAATCAAAATTTTTTTAGCCTTGGTGGCAATTCAATCAATGCCGTGCAATTGGTAGGTCGTACAAGGAAAATAGGTTTTACCATACAGCCACGTCATATCTTTTATTATCCTACTATTGGTCAACTGGCGAAATTCCTGACATTGCAAAAAAATAGGCCGATAGATAATTTAAAAATAAACGAGCCTATAAATACTTTTGTGTCCGAACAAAAGTTGACCGGCTTTACTTATCTCATCAAAGCACGAGAAGGCAAACCTGGCAAAACGCCCTTGTATATTATTTGTGGTGCAGGGGGCAATCTTTTTACTTTTTTACAATTTATTGAGGAGTTAGACAGTGATCAACCGGTTTACATAATGGAGTACCCTGTTAATAAGCAAAGCTTGGATACCCCACCGTGGGATATTATAACTATTGCCGGTAAATATTTAAAAGAAATTCTATCTAATGACCCTGAGGGAAGTATAGCATTGTCGGGCCATTGCCTGGGAGGGATAATTGCTTTTGAGATGGCTAAGCAATTGGACGCATTAGGTAAAAAGCCATTGTTTGTTATGTTGTTTGATACCATACTACGCAATAAACATACAGGTAACATGGCTAATGTTTCACTGGTAAACACACTTAAAGCAAAATGGGGTGAGGAGATAAAAAGAATAATTCGGAAAATAGGCTTTCAAATGTACCTGCTTAAAAATCATCCGTTGCAAGGGGCAAAGTATAAAACAGACGCTTTTAAAAAATGGTTTGCGGCTAAGTTTACCTCGTCTAAACTTTCAGTAGCAATGAAAGATGTAGAAATTTATAATGCTGTCAAAAACGGGTTATCCCTTGCCTTATCTCAATACCAAATATTGCCTGGCAATAACGAGCTGCATGTGTTTTATGCCCGGGATAAATATTTCTTTTATGATATAAAAAATAATATTTGTTACAACAGAACGCAACTAAACCAAAACATAAAAAACAAATGGATTGGCTATGGGCCTACCGTAAAATTGTATGATATAGAAGGTGAACACAATACGATGTTCCACCCGGAATTTGGTGGAAAAGAATTAGCTATAATTGTACAAAGTGTACTAAATACTTGCGAAAAAAAGCAGGCTACCAAAGTTCTTACATCATCAGAAAAGTGGTATTAAAATTAAATAGCAGTGATTACTCAACTGTCTTAAGCCATTAATAAAAAGAGGCTGTCTCAATACTAAATGAGACAGCCTCTTTTATTTGAATCCGCTTTGTAGATTAAAAATCAGGTATCAGATTCTCAAGGCCATTTTTTATCATTGATACATTCACTTCTAAATGTTCTTATTAAGATTAAATATGTCGGTTAATGATGTTCTCCAGCCACTCCTGGCGGCCGCTTATCACTGAGGGTTCTCCATTTTCAACTGCATAAGAACGTAAGTCTTCAAGGGATAATTTACCTTCTTCATATTCTTTGCCTTTACCTGTATCGAAAGAGGCATAACGGTCAGTCCTGAATTTTTTATAATCGGATTTGCTTAACACTGCGTCAGCTATTATTAATGCACGGGCAAAAGTATCCATGCCGCCAACATGTGCATAAAACAGGTCAACAGGATCGGTTGAGTTTCTGCGGATCTTAGCATCAAAGTTGATACCCCCGCCCTGCAATCCACCCGCTTCCAGCATTACCACCATGGCTTCGGCAAGTTCTCCGAGGTTATTGGGAAACTGGTCAGTATCCCACCCATTTTGGT
>JBBQVY010000096.1:0-16888 GCA_038211085.1 Chitinophagales bacterium
GTTCTCAATAACATCATTTATAATTTTATCTTCTGCTTGCTCACTTCTTTCTACTTTCGGCTTTAAGCGTTCTGCTTTTAGCTCTTCAAGCATTTCCTTATTTACCTCACTAAAATTATTGACGAAGTTTAAGGGGTTTTGTATTTCATGCGCAATGCCGGCAGTGAGCTCACCAAGTGAAGCCATTTTCTCTGATTGAATCAATTGTGATTGTGTATTTTTAAGTCTTCAAACGTCCTTTCTACTTTTGCTTTCTGATTATCTATTTCCTGCTTCTGTCTTTGAAGTAGGCCATACGCCTTTTTTCTTTGTTTGTTGTTCCTGAAAATAATTAATGCAATAACTAAACTCGACAAAAGCGCACCTGTTAGTGAAAATATAACGATAGTATTAATACGTTTTTTTTGTTGATCAGCCTGCTGCTGCCTATTTAATTCATCATCAAAGGAAACAAGCTGTACCGCTCTAATTTTATCGGAATTATTTACACTATCTTTTAATGCATTCGCATACTTCTGATACTTGTACGCGCTATCTATCATTAATTTTGAGTCAAATTGTGTCGTTAATAAGTTCAAAGCATCGAGCCTTTCATTCGGCAGACCGTTTCCATTGGCAATATCCAAAGCATTTTTAGCATATAGAATAGCAGAATCAAATAAATTCTTCTTCTGATACACATTCGATATGCCAATATTATAATCTGCAATATTTTTATAAAACTTGGTATCATTAGCTTCGATTTGTAATGCTTCTTTATAATACAACAACGCAGTATTATAATCTCCTTTCTGATAATAAACGCTTCCCATCAGATAAACATCGAAGCCCTCTTCCATTTTATTTTGTTTTTGATAGTCCAATACCTGCTTTATGTAAAAGAAAGCTGAGTCAGGCTTATTTAAGCCAAGAAAGCATTGGCCTAAATGTTCCTTATAATAGACATTGTCGGAGAATTTATTCAAACCACCCAATGAAGCCGCTTTTCTATGATAAACGATGCTTTTATTGAATTCATTTAAATAGATATAAACTGAACCTAAAGCAAAATATGCAGTGGACAAATAATCATTATTTTTTTCCTCTTCTGCAGGTATGCAGCCGATACTGCAGCTGAATCAGAACGTGCAAGGGCTAATGCGAAGGGCATTGTAGATAATGAAAAAAACTCTCCTTTTTTAAAATGCAGTAGTTTGGATAGGATTAATGCCTTATTGCCATAGTAAATAGCTGAATCAGGTTTGTTCCAAGTATAATAACCGCACAAAACAAGATACCGGTACACAGTATTTGTATCCTGTGCCTTTTCACTTAAAAGCCTTTGCTTTATGCTGTCAATAACCTTGTAATCCTGACAAAAGGATTTCATTACAAAGAATAATATTGACAGTAACAGGATTATATGTTTCATTAAAGCAGTTGTTGCAATACCTTATAATTTTATTTTAATTTATGATAAAGGCAGATGAATACCAAACTTTGTCTTTGCCTCCTGGATTTCGTTAGCTGCCTGTGCGGTAGGCAGGCTCTCCACTTTTATCTCACCGCCATGTGCTTTTGTCTGAACCCTGCCTACCGGACAGGCAGGCATGATTTATAGGATTAATGGGATTACGTTTCTCACAACTCCCAATACTCCCATAAACCCAGTTCAGACAATGGGCAATTGAATAATAAACTCCGCACCTTCGCCTTTCCCGAAATTGTCGGGATTTCCTTCGTCAACCTTCGTCTCCACCTTAATATCGCCCCCATGCGCCTTTACAATATCATAACTTAAACTCTACCCTAAACCAGTGCCCTGCCCTGTTGGTTATTTATAAAGAAAGGTTGAAAGATTTTATCCTGACTGTTTGAGTAATACACGGCCAATAATCTCTTAGCGCAAAAAACCGATCTCTTTTTTTGTTTTAGTTACTTAAACCGTTGGCTGATGTTTGTATTGGATTTTAAGATTATTTATTATTACCTATGGAAGAAAACGGTAATTGTGCCAGGCCCTTTTTTATTTATCGTAAAGAATCCGATGCTTAATTTTATTTGATTTTACTACTTCCTTCTACATTAAAATTTATGAACCAGCAGCAATCAACATTGCCCCACATCTATTTTACCACCTTATCAAAAGCCGCTGTAAATACCTGGCCGTTGCGTTTTACCTGCACCCAAATACGATACTGCCCCGGCGATGGAAAGGAATAAGGGAACTCAACCATATTGGTATGCGACATTCCATGCATTCCTCCAGTGCTGTCAGTTGGCATTGCCATTTGCTGCATTAAAAAAATTTGCCTGGCACTATCGCTTAGCAAAGAAAGATTTCGCAAAATGTTGTCAACACTGTCACGAAAAACTTTCGGATCAGCATACTTAAACTCACCCTGCGGCTCTGCCAGGCGTTTTACAAAATTTGTTTCAGCCGCCATGCTTAGTGTACCTGCGGGGTGCAGGTGCATGTACACATTACCATCGTTGCGAATGATGGCCGCATGGCCTGCCATTCCTAAATAACTGTCAAGCTTTGCCGGTTGTTTGTCAGGGGTAAGTACCGCAAATGATAGCGCATACAATTTGCCACTTTCAAGCGGATCATTGGTCATGCCCTGCCACACTAAGCTTGAGCCATCTTTAAATTTTACACCCGTACCTGGCTTACCGCAAATGATGGTGTTTTCAGCATCGGACACCTGTGGATTGTCAACCAGGTCATTTGGTATGGCAAAGGCGTAAGCATCGTCGGGGTCAAGTTTCTTAAGGCTGTCGGTAAGGTTAGTGGAAATGTCAAAGGTGTCTTTAATGGTTTCAGTAAAGCCGCTGCCATATACCACATCAGCAAAAACCAAGTACTTGCCTTTGGGAAGACCGGGTAAAATGGTCCGGTATTTTGCTGAGTCTACACGCTGCGGATGCAGGTGTGCAAATGCATCCATGTTAGGTATACGTACAACAAACATGTGCATCATTTTACCATGATCGGGCACTATGTAAGAAAAGCTTGTTTTACGTTGCGAAGCACTGCCGGTGTCTAACTGAAAGGTTAATTGATTAATACCATTTAGGTGAGCGACTGATGAATTTGCCTGCGTTGGCTGGTACATGAACCTGGTATAATTGTTAGCCCACGATTGCCACCAGGCATTACCACCATATACTACTAATGAGGTGAGGAGGGCAGCAACCAGCGTACCTGCGATGCGCATTTTTTTTCTTCTGCCGGATATAGGTTCGCCGCTTCTGGTAAGGGCATCGCTAACGCTGGCACCAATAATGGTTATCATCAACCAAAAAAGAAAAATACCCAGGGCAGCAAGCACATAACCGGTTGCCGGTGGAAGATCTTTTTTAGCGGTGGATATAGCCACCACCGGTACAATGATCTCACCACTTCCCTGGCTGCCGGTAACCTTAATTTGTACACTGGATGAACCACCATTCATAAACCAGGTTTGTCCTGTATATTGACCAGGCTGGCCTGCCACTTGTTTCATTTCATCTGCCTCGGGTGCGCCTTCATCACCTGTACGATAATACACAGCCCGCAATGTAACAGCGCTTACAGTACTGCCCTGCAGGTACACTACTACATTAGCAACGCCTGGTATTACGTCAGGTGGTTTAACGCTTATTAAAACTTTGTAAGGGCCGGCATTGCCTTGCATTACCACATCGGGACTGCCTACGTGTGCCTGCAGCATTTGGAGGCGTAACAGGAAAATGATAACAAGGCATAAAATCTTGCGCATAAAATGTTTTTTAGCGTTGAATGCTTTTAAGCCAGGTACCCCAACGAAGGCTTAACCGGCAAATGAAGAAGCCTGCAAGAATGGCTATACCAAGACCCCGGAGTAAAGAAGGCAGATTAGTCACCTCGCCGGGCTGATAGTTGTAGCGATACTGCCAATCAGGTGAAGCACCGTAATACCAGGATTCTGAGCCAAAAAACCAATTGCGTGCCATTGGCGATGTAAACAGGAACTGGCTAAATGGATATTGAACAGCCAGCAGCAACAATACAAATATTGCACTTAGCATAGCGGCCTTTACCCAGTCGTTGCTCTTGCTTTTATACATTACAACATCCATGGCAAAAGCAGGAATAAATAACAGCAAGGGAAATTGCAACGACTGCAAATGTGTTACGGGATTAAGAATTGGCCCCAGTTTAGGTACGGCAGGCGCCAGTTGAAGTATCCAGTTGGTAATGGCTATTATAAAAAAATAGGTGATTGTTATAATAGTCATTCCATATTTCATCCGCAGCTCTCTGCCAAAGGCGGGCAGAAAAAGAAGGAGCACTATGGTAGCGATCTGGTAAAAGCCTGCAGTATGCTGCTCCCGCCTGTCTATATAGTCGGTTGCAAATATGCATAACATACTTAATAAGCTGGCAGCCGTGATTACAAATAAAATCCTCAATATTTTCCTTTGTCTCTGCCGGTAAGCATTGTCCTCCGAAACATTGTGGACCTTATTTAAATATTTACTAATGCTAACGCAGGCACCAAATTGAAGAAACAGCATGCCCAGGCCAAGGAGTGAATGCGGCGGCGATATAATGACCACATCAAGGCCGTAGGCATTATGCCACCAGTCGTCAAAAGGCGCAGAAGTTAGCATGGCAACCGCACCCCAAATGCAAAACAATGCACCTAACGAACTGTAAAAAAAGCCCCAAATTTTTACCAGTGTTTTCTTTGTTTCTGCCGGGGCGGCAAATGTGTTCCAGAGTACTTGTATACCGGAGAAAAGTCCGCCGAAAATTGCGCCGAGGTAAATGAGCAGGTGAGGTGGTGAGAGGAACGCATCGCGGCCAATGGTGGTATGCCAGCTAATGTCCCACATGATGCCTATTACAGTAAACACAGAAGCCAGCGATACTGCAAAAGTGTACAGGGGTATGCCGGCAATTGATACCCGGCTGGTGTGTTTTTCTTTGTATTGTGGCAATGTAAGGGAGGGAGAAATAGTTAACGACATGGGAATTAGTTTAGTGTTGAAAACTCAATTACAATATAAGAACGGGGCGGATATTTAGCTAACAATTACACAACAACTTTGTCCGAACCATGATTTATAGGATTAATTGATTTACATGATTTTTTCTTTCACTCTTTTCATTGATTATGCAATAGGTAAAAGAATTGTAAATGTTGTTCCTGCCCCTTCTATAGTCTCCACTCTTATTTCTCCACCATGTGCTTTTATTTTCTGAATCACGGATTTAAATGGATTAATGGATTTCACGGATCTCATAGGTCTTATCGATCTTAACCATCTCATTTAAAGGACAAGTCTTTTGCAGGTCAAACTTTTACTCCCAAAATTGATTAGCAAAGCAACTTCAAGCCGGTAAGCTTTGAGATAATTTAATACTTGCGCAAGATGGACATCCTCAAGTTGTATGATGGCTTTAAATTCAACCAATACTTTTCCTTCCACAACAAAATCAGCCCTTCTGGTTCCTTTAGGTTCTAAAAGCGCTTTGTAAAAAATGTCCTGTTCAATTTCTCTAACATAAGTCAAACCTGCCTGCGAAAGTTCTCAGGCCAACGCTCTTTGATAAATTACTTCCTGAAAGCCGTTGTCTAAAAACTTAAGAACCTCAAAAGAAGCTCCTATAATTTTTTTCTGTTACGTCTTTATGTTTTTAGCTCTCTATTCATAATTCTTATTTATGTAATCTTTTAATCCAATTAATCAGTGATTCAGACAACTGGTAATTGTATTACAAACTCAGTTCCCTCCCCTTCTTTTGTTTCTACCTTAATATCGCCGCCATGTGCTTTTATTATGTCGTAGCTTAAGCTTAAACCAAGGCCGGTACCCTGTCCTGTTGGTTTGGTGGTAAAGAAGGGTTGAAAGATTTTATCCAGATTTTTTTGAGGAATGCCCGGGCCATTATCTTTCACTGAAATCAGCACGTTGTTGCCTTTCTTCTGGGTAGTTACCCAAACAGTTGGTTCACGTTTATAAGGAGGGTCTTTGAACCCTCCGGAGTTAATCCCGATATTTTCGGGAGGGGGCAGGGCACTTCGGCTTCGCTCAGTGGCCTCAATTTGGGTTCGCTCAGTGGCCTCAATTTGGGTTCGCTCAGCACAGGCATAAAATGCATTGTTTATTAGGTTTAGCAATACCCTGCCTATATCCTGCACTACAATGTTGACCGTGCCTATACTTTCATCAAAGTTGGTTTTATAGTCTGCGTAAAATGTTTTGTCTTGTGCCCGCAAGCCATGGTAGCTTAAACGCAGGTATTCATCCGCAAGTTTATTTATGTCGGTAAGCACTTTTACGCCACTACTTTTTCTGGAATGTTGCAGCATTCCCTTTACAATCGAATCGGCACGCTTGCCATGATGATTTATTTTTTCAAGATTAGAAGCTATATCATTGAGTATTTCATCCTGCAGTTCATCATTTCTTTCTGCATTCGGCTTTAAACGTTCAGCCTTTAGCTCGTCAATCATTTCTGTACTTACTTCACTAAAATTATTTACAAAATTTAAAGGGTTTTGAATCTCATGAGCGATGCCTGCCGTCAGTTCGCCAAGACTGGCCATTTTTTCGCTTTGTATTAATTGTTTCTGGGTGTCTTTTAATTTTTGAAGTGTTTCTTCGGCATCTATTTTTTGAGCACCTATTATGCTGTTTTTTAACTGTAGGTCTTTATTAGCAAGGTTCAGTTTTTTGCGGCTGCGACTAATAACCCATAGAATAATGGCAAGAAAAAGCAGCCCGGAAAAAGCCGTAAATATTAGCCAGTTTTGTTGAGAGGTTTTGCGCTTAAATGCGGCTTCTTTTTTCGAAAATTCATAGCTGGCTTTTTCAATAGCCACGGCCCGCCTGCTTTCATGGCTGTTTAAACTATCAGAATTTTTTTTGTAAAGTTTATAATACTGTAGTGATGGAAGTGCATCTCCTCTGGCTTCATATATAGCAGATACAATTTGGCTGGCATCGCGGATCAATTGTACCTGTCCCATTTTCTCTGCTCTTTGCAAAGCTTCCAGGGCATTGTCCAGGGCTTGCTGCACCTTGCCTTGGCGGTTACGGGCTTTAGCCAAACCAATCAGGGCATTACAAATAAGTGTACTGTTGCCTTTTTTTGTAGAAAGTACCAGGGCACTGTCAAAAAGCGAAACGGCTTTTTGCAGGCTATCAGATTCGTAATAAATTTCGGCCAGCGAGAGGGAAGTAGTCAGCAACATTTCCGGGTCGTTGATCTTTGATGCAAGGTTGTTTGCGATCACCAGGTTGTGCAGCGCAACGGGTAAATTTTTGCGTTGCAGATTTACTTCGCCTATGCCATTATAAGCAAGGCTCATGCTGCTGCTATCCAGCATTTCTTCTGCCAGCGCCAGTCTTTTTTTATAATCTGCTTCAGCTTCATCAAAATTGCCCTGGTGAAAATGCACAATGGCAATGTTGTTAAGCGTGGCTCCAGCCAGCGTCTTATTGCCAATTGCTTCAGCCGTATTTAGTGATTCGTAAAACTTATTTAGCGCTTCAGGATAATTGCCCTGGTTAAGATGTATAACTCCTGTCCTGTTTAATATAAGTGGCAACACCTCGCGGCGATTGGTTTTTTTAGAAAGCAAAAAGGCTTTGTCGTAATTGTCGAGCGCTTTATTGTACAGGCCTTTTGTTTCAAGTGCATCGCCGAGTATAATGTAAGTATTTGCTTCGCCTTTGCTGTAGCCGGCTGCATGGCAACGCTCTGCATGTCCAGCCAATATTAATAAGGCACTGTCGGGGTAACTATAAGAATAGATGTAAGCAAGATCGAGGAGTGTATTGGAATAGCTGGTATCAAAAAGCTTTGTTTGCTTAGCTTCAAACTGTTTTAATTTTTCCTTCAACTTAAATACAGAAGTATTTTGCTGCGCCTGCAAAATAACCGGGCATGCAATAGCAATCAACCAGCTTAATAATTTTAACACGCGCAGTGCCTTCATAAATTCTGCTCTTATTTATACTTCGCTCAAAAATATTCAGTGTAAGATTTTAGTGTTGCTTTTTGAGGAACCTGAAAGAGATGTAACAATCGAATTAGAATTGGTTGGTAGCATCTGCTAAAGAAACCTGTAATTACCAATTTAGCCCGGACAACATTTTTTGCGTTTGATTCTGGATTTTATTATTGCCTAAGCCAAAATAAATAAGTAAGTTTAGAAACATTAAAAACATGAAGATATGGAAAATTCAATGCACGTTTTTGCAGAAAGCATTCTTGCTAATTCACAGGTGGTCAATGAATCTTCAGAACTTTTTTCAAGCAACAAACCTGATGAAGAAGATGAAGAAGATGCAGAAGAAAGTGATGACACCAGTGAAACAGAAGACCAGGATGATCCTCCCTTAGACCCGGAAATTGTACATTCCCCGGTAACTACACAAACTGGTGGCAAGCCTCAAACAACCCTGCCATAATTTGGCAATGAGACTTAGTGCATTCTGTAGCAACAAATCTTCGCTAATTTATGGATGCCCTAAGTCTCATTTAAAATCTTCCCTTCTATGGTTTACAAATTACTCACCCCGCCTAATGTGAAAATTTTTAAAAGCAGGGCTGCCTGCATTCTGCTTTTATTATCTACCCTTTTTCTTACTTCTTACTGCCCGGCTGATAAATATTTTGCAAGGCAGCAAATGCAGCAGGTAGCAGAACCCCAATCAAGATTTTTTTTGATAACAGTTATTGATTCGGATGACGAAATTATAGGGGAAAGATGTAAGACCGACCAGGAAGAAGTTACTGACTATTTTAAAGATCTTTCTGATTGGCTTGGCATCAGCAGCATATCAATAAAAAATATAGATGGCAACCAATTTAGCAAAGCTGTAGTTAATGATGCTATTGCTAATTGGCTGGTATCAATGCAGCCCGGTAAAAAAGATATTATTGTTTTTTATTACAGCGGTCATGGCTTTAGGCAGGCAGGAGATAAAAGTACCTATCCGCGCATGTGGTTAAAAACGGCTACTGACCGGGATGTGGACAGAAATAACTTACGGTTGGAAGAAGATATTTACGACCCGATAGTAAAACTGGGAGCAGGAGTAAATATTATTTTAAGTGATTGCTGCAATTCTGTACCGGGAGCTAATATGGCTTTTTCCGGCAGTTTAAAAAAGCGTGAGTCAAAAAAGCCTTCTACAGATGAAATGGATGGTGATATAGCGGATTATGAAAAATTGTTCAGCCCTAACGTACCTATTTCTATTATTGCTACAGCTTCCGACGCTACAGAATTGGCAGGGGGCACGGCTGATGTAGGAGGTTTTTTTACAATGTACTTTTTAGAAGCGCTGGACGGAAGTATTTATGACGATGATCTTGACGCCAACTGGAACACTATTTTGAATTATGCTAAAGAGGAGGCCGCAAAAAAAGCACTTGGCGCACTCTGTCCCGAAAACAAACACAACCCATCCGGCAGGTGTATACAAACGGCTAAATTCAGGATAGCGGAAGGGGAAGAAAATTAAGAATTACTTTACAAAACAAGTCTTTTAAAAGTTAAACTTTTACTTCCAAAATTGATTAGCAGAGCAACTTCAAGCCGGTAAGCTTTAAGATAATTTAATACTTGCGCAAGATGGACATCCTCAAGTTGTATGACGGCTTTCAATTCAACCAATACTTTTCCTTCAACAACAAAATCGGCCCTTCTGGTTCCAATAGGTTCTAAGAGTGCTTTATAAAAAATGTCCTGTTCAATTTCTCTGGCATAAGTCAAACCTGCCTGCGATAGTTCCCATGCTAACGCTCTTTGATAGATTACTTCCTGAAAGCCATTACCTAAAAACTTATGAACCTCAAAAGAAGCTCCTATAATTTTTTCTGTCACGTCTTTATGTTTCAACTCTGTATTCATATTTCTTATCTCTTAATGTGCTTTATTTTCTGAATCACGGATTTAAATAGATTTCTCGGATTTCACGGATTTCAATTGTTTTATATTATATCAAATTAATAACTCATACTCCTATTCCGTGAAATCTCTTAATCCAATTAAATCCGTGATTCAGAACGGGAATTGAATAGTGAACGTTGTTCCTTCTCCCTCCTTCGTTTCAACTGTTATCTCACCTCCATGCGCTTTAATAATATCGTAGCTCAATGATAAACCCAATCCCGTACCCTGCCCTGTTGGCTTTGTTGTAAAGAAGGGCTGAAAGATTTTATCCAATACTTTTTGAGGTATGCCTGTTCCATTATCGCTTATGGTTATAAGAACAGCCCCCCTGCCCCCCAAAGGGGGGTTCCTGGAAGTATTCAATGTAACCGTAGGTTTGTAGTCGGGAACACTTCGGCTTCGCTCAGTGCCCTCACTTTGGCTTCGCTCAGTGCTTTGGCTTCGCTCAGTTCCCTCACTTTGGCTTCGCTCAGTGCCCTCACTTCGGCTTCGCTCAGTGGCCTCACTTCGGCTTCGCTCAGCACAGGCATAAAAAGCATTGTTGAAAATGTTTAAAAACACCCTGCCTATATCCTGCGGAATTACCGAAATTTTTTCAAGTGTATCATCAAAATGCGTTTCCATGCTTGTATTAAAATTTTTATCCCTGGCACGATTGCCATGGTAACTTAACCGCAGGTATTCATCTGCCAAAGTATTTATATCTGTTAGTTCTTTTTGCCCTGTATTGGTACGCGAATGTTGCAGCATTCCTTTTACTATGGCATCTGCACGTTTTCCATGATGATTGATCTTTTGCTCATTCTCTCTGAGATCGCTTGCCAATGCCTTGACCTCCAAAATATTTCCTTTAATAGCTTCCTGCTCTAATTCTTCAATCAGCTCTTTATTAACCTCCGAAAAATTATTGATGAAGTTTAAGGGGTTCTGTATTTCGTGTGCAATGCCGGCGGTAAGTTCACCGAGGCTGGCCATCTTTTCTGCCTGTATGAGTTGTTGTTGGGCCGAACGTAATTCTTTTAGGGTATTGTCAACCTGTTGCTTTGCAAGCTCCAGTTTATTAAAGTCTTCGTAGCGTGCATACGCAGTTGAAAAAGCATCTGCTAATGCCTGTACCGTTTCAATCTGCAAATCAATGAGGGGTTCGCCACTGCCAACATATATCATTCCCTGTGTAAAGGGTACAAATTGCAGGGTTAACGATTGGGGTGGTGGATTGCCGGCATGGTAGGTGTTAGCAGTAATTATTTGTCCCTGCCCTATCATAGAATCTACCCATGTTGCAAATTGCTCACGGTTCCAATGCTCTCTGTATACCTGTTGATGTCTCCAGCTTTCAACCAGGTTTGAGGTGGTTTCAGAAACTGTAAAATCCAAATGAAGCACCCCAAGTGGTTTGCCATCGGGGGTAGATAAATAACTGTGCACTTTTGCTTCGTTCTCGTTTACGATAAAAACCCCACATCTAAAAAAGGGCACACCCAGGGTGTTCAATTCTTTAAATACCGAAGGGGTGATGCGTTGCAGATCGTTGGTGGTACGCATGGAAGCAATGTCGGCCCTGATACGGTCGAGCGATGATTGCCTGATGGCAAGTTTGGTACGTTCTTCTGCCTCTTTTAACTCTTTGTAACGCTTATAGGTAAGGCTTAAAACTGCAGTAAACTTGCGGAAGATTTTCAGCTTATCTTCTGCCAGTTCTTTATCGGTCCAGGCGTAAACACCTCCAGTGGTAAAAAAGATGAAATAACCATACTGCACCTCGTCTGCAGTGTAATCAGGAAAATGAATTTGAGGTTTTAAAAGCTGGTAATACTCTTTTATTTCATTTCCTCTTAAAACAGGATGATACTCCTGTTGTAACAGCCAATTATTGTAAATAGCCTCCAATACGGGGTGGCCCACCAATTTAATTTTGCCTATAACTTCAATGCTGTTTCCTTCATGTGTTGTATTCATGGTGGAGAGCTCTGCAACCCTGGATTCTTTATCGAGCAGCCCCACGCCGCACCGTCGGGGCGTAATTTTAAGCAATTCCATTTCGTGATAAAACACGTTAATGGTTTCCGCCAAATCCCTTGAACTATGCATAGACATAGCCTTTGCCCTTACCCTTTCCAAACCAGCTTCTACAGTGGCCTCTCGTGCCTGTGTTTCGGCTTCTTTTAAATCTTTATACCGACGGTAAGTAAGGCTGAGTACAGAGGTGAACCTTCTATAAATATTTAATTCTTCTTCCTTTAATTCCTTTTCGGTCCAGGCGTACACTCCTCCTTCTTTAAAAGTAAAAAAGTGCCCATATTGCACAGCATCGCCATGATATGCAGGAAACGAAATCTGTGGTTTCAATATTTTATAATAATCTTTAATTGCCTGGCCACGCAGCACGGTATGATATTCTTTTTGGTGTAACCAACCATCATAAATTCCCTCTAATAACGGGTGCCCTTCCATTTTAATATTTCCTGTGACTGCAACGGCTTCGCCGGTTTCGGTGGCATTCATGGTACTTATTTCTGCTACCCGTTCGTCTTTATGCATTAAGCCAACACCACAACCTCTTGGCTTAAGACCCAGCAATTCCAGTTCGCGATAAAACACTCCTATAGTAGCATTCACATCTTCGGAGCTATGCATGGCCATGGCCATAGACCGTACCTTTTCAAGAGAGGTTTCTATTCTTGCTTCTCTTGCCTGTTCTTCTGCTTTTTGCAGATCCTGGAACCGGCGAAACGTTAATGAGAAAGCAGAGGTGAATCTTTTCATTATCTGTTTGTCTTCATCGGAGTGAGGTTGCAATGAGTTAGTCCATACACCACCTTCGTTGAAATAATAAACCTGAAAGTGAACATCAGGAAACTGTTGTATGGGTTGTGATAAATAATTTTGTGTAGTATTTAATATGTTGATGTAGTCCTCTCTTTCCTTTCCCTCCAGGTAATAATGTAAGAATTCTTTTTTCTTTTCCCATTCTTGATACATGAGCTGCCAAAAAGGATGAGCATCTATATTAAATATGGCACCAGCTTTTACTACTTTCCCTTCAGCCAGGTTATTAACTGACCAGACATCCTGTGTATGATCTGTTTTGATATTTGTAATCCCACCACGGAAATTTTCTATACCTAATTTTTCCAATTCGGTAAACATAGTTGCAGTTGCTGAACTTACATCCTCACTACTATGCATTGCCATTGTTTTTGCACGAACTCTTTCTAATGATACTTCTATCTGCGCTTCCCTTGCCTGGGCTTCGGCCTTTTGCAGATCAAGGAAGCGGGTATAAGCTTGTTCAAAAACTTTTGCTATACGTTTCAATACATCGAAATCGTCCTCAGAAAATAACTGGCGGCTCCAGCTATTGGCGCCTAATAACGAATTTTTTTCTGCTATAAAAGATGCTGTGTAAGTGTCCGCCTGACGTATAAAATCTCTTGACGATTGAGGTATTGTTTCCAGCGCGTTATATTCAAAAACATACTTGAAGTATTTATTTTTTTCTTCGTTTGAATAAACCCTGTTGAAAATATTTTTACCGGTTTGTTTGGCATTCCATACATCCAATATTATTGGATTGTTTATAAATGCTTTCTCATCGTAAGGAAGATTTACCTGTATGGGTGAGGAAAGCTCCGGGGAGGCTACCAATATCATCGCATCTTTCAAATTTTCATTGAATAAATGAATAGCAGCTCCTCCATCAAATCCTATTCCCAGAATTTTTAACTGTTGAAATAAAATGGTAACAACCTCTTTAAGTTCGTTGGACTGATGCATTCCTAATGAGCGACTACGAATTCTTTCTAATGCCAGTTGAATCTGAGATTCTCTTGCCTGCGCTTCTGCCTTTTGCAGATCGAGAAAACGGGTATAGGTTTGTTCAAAAACTTTTGCAAATCGTTTAAATACTTCCCAGGCTTCGGGAACCGGCTTACTGGTAATAAAAATTACATTCCCCTGCGCAAAATTGGCAACGTGATTGATTTGAAATAAAGGAAGCGGAAAACCTGCTTTAACATGCTTTTCAGCAATGGGGGCAAAGTCAGGAAGCGTAAGCATGTACTGATAATGCGCTGCCAGTGCAGCCCCGCCGACTTCTTCAGCATAAAAGTTTTCTCCTTTTTGTCGGGATTCATAAAACCTTATAAAGGTTGGGTTTTCTGTAAGGGGTATTTTAAAAGGTGGCTGAATAAACCCTTCGCTGCTCATCCATCCGGTACACTGTTTTTCTTCTTTGTCCCATATATTGTAACCGCAACTCCATACCGGAATATTCAATGCCTGTACCTGCAGGAATAATAAATTAGCAGCATCCTGCAACTCATCACTATGCTGCATGGCCATAGTTCTTGCTCTCACTCTTTCTAAAGCAAGTTCAATTTCCGCCTCCCTTGCCTGCGCTTCGGCTTTTTGTAAATCGAGAAAACGGGTATATGCCTGGTCAAAAACTTTTGCAAAGCGTTTCAAAATTTTTTGTTCTTCGCCCGTAGGAAATACTCCATTGTGCGAAGGAATCATGATGGCTGAGTTCTTTGCCCACGCTGCTGAAAGTGCATATTTTTCACTCTGTAAAATGAACCTTTTAAATTCTTCAGGAAAAAATTTGTAATCCGTAAGTTCAAAGGCATTTTCAAATAGGGTATTCTTTTCTTCGAACGAATAATTTTTGGTGAAAAAATCTGCACCGCTTTCTTTGGAATTCCAGAAATCTGAAAAAATAAGGTTTTCAAAATACGGAACCTTGTAGCTTGTTGAAGATGATAAATCAGCAGAAGCGATCCAATGAATTACATCTTTTGAATCGCTCTGGAATGTACAAATCATGGCGCCACCCGCATCTAATACAACATCTAATTCCTGCAATTTTTCAAAAACAACCGTAACCACATCCTGCAACTCACCAGTTTGGTGCATGGCTAAAGAACGGGATCGAACCTTTTCCAATGCAGTTTCAATCTGTGCTTCTCTTGCCTGTGCTTCTGCTTTTTGCAGATCGAGGAAACGGGTATAGGCTTGCTCGAAAACCCTTGCAAATCTTTTTATAACATCAATTTCTTTTGGAAACAATGACTTGCCTTCAAAGTCATTTACAACAATCATAGAGTTTTTGGTAAGTGCCACCGAAATTGTATAGCGCTCACTTTCCATCACCATTTTTTTTATATCAGCAGGAATATGTTTTAAGTCGGAAACCTCAAATTCATATTCGTAGAAACTATTTTTTTCTTCGGCATTATAAGTTTTTGTAAAAAAATCCAAACCATTTTCATAAGCATTGTAACGGTCATTGGCAATCGGGTTGTCGAAGTAAACCAGCCGAAGGTGTGACAGCGTTAAACCATCTTCGCCCAAACCACATACATAGGCTTCTGTATCTTTTGAGCCCTCAATAAAAATATTGATGCTAACTGACGACATCGGTATGTCCAATTCCTGCAACCTTTCAAATACTACTTTGATCACTTCTTTAAATTCATCGCTTTTATGAACGGCTAAAGAACGGGAACGAACTTTTTCCAAAGCCGCTTCAATCTGTGCTTCTCTTGCTTGTGCTTCTGCTTTTTGCAGATCGAGGAAACGGGTGTAGGTCTGTTGGAAAACTTTTCCAAAGCGCATGAGAGTATTGTTCTCTTCATCTGAATAAGGAATACCCGAAAAATTTTCTATATACAGGCCAACATTCTCTAACAACACAGTGGATATTGCAAGGCCGGGGCAACCAAAATAATATTCCTTTACTTCCTCCGGCATTCCGGGTACATACCTAAAAAGTTGTTGATAAAAACTGTTTTTTTCTTCAAAGTTCAGATGGTTGGCAAAGAAATTCTTTCCTGTTGCTTTGGCTTCATTAAAACTATTCCAATGCGGAGAGTCAAAATAAGGAATTGTTGCCTGGGAGGGAGCCCCGTGCGGGTCGGCCAACCAGATATGCATATCGCCACTTGCTTTATAATCTATAAGAAACCCAGTGTGTTCAATAAAGATTTTTAATTGAACGAATTGTTCATATACCACCTGGATTACCTCTTTTAGCTCTTCGCTTTTTTGCATACTCATCGAACGGCTTCGCACTTTTTCAAGCGCCGCTTCAATCTCCAGTTCCCTGTTTTGTGCTTCAACGGCTTTCCTTTTTTGCTCCAGCTCTTCAATGGTTTCTTCTAATAAAATTGCTGTGGTGCGTTTTACTTTTTCGGTGCGTTCGAGTTTAAATTCATTAATAGAAAATTCTTTATCAGCATCTTTAACCGATTTAAGCAATGCCACTTTTTCCGGCTCACTCAATTACTGATTTTGCTGAATGAAATCTTGTATGGTTTTTAGCTGCTTGTTCATTTAAAATTTCATTTTTTATAATTTGGCTAAAGCCAATTTCTATTTCAATTTTTATTCCACAGGCTGAAGCCTGTGGCAATGCATTGTAATCCACAGGCTGAAGTCCTGTGGCAATGCATTGCATCCAGCTTTTGAATTGCCTCCAGCTTTAGCTGGAGGGGGGAATAAAAAAAATGCATTCGGCTTTAGCCAAAAGATAATTATTCATCTTTCAATTTTTGAAAGCCATATTTCATAATAAACTCATCGTATTCCTGCTGAAATGTTTTTCTGGTGTGGTGTGCTTCCTGATTCTTTATATATTCTCTTACAGTATTCAACATAGACTCTGAAACAGAAACTGCAAAATATTCATCCTGCCATTCTAATTTTTCTGGTATAAAATTTTGTTGATTGAACCAATGCGCTGCTTCACCTTTTATTAGCTGCATTACTTTGCTGATGGTTTGCTCAGTGCCTAATGAAACCAAACAATGACAATGTTCCTGGTAGCCATTTACAAAGTCAATAAATATTCCTTTGGTGTTTGCATTTTCTTTTATATGCTCCCATAAAGTAGTTCTTATTGCTTTGGTGTTTAAATAAGACACCCTGTTTTTTGTACTCCATACAAAATGGATATTTACACTTACAAA
>JBBQVY010000097.1:0-16855 GCA_038211085.1 Chitinophagales bacterium
CCTGTTGACCCTCCCGCTATCAACAAAAATTGAACAAACGTACCAATGCCTATACCTGCGGATAAATAGAACAAAAATGGAGTACCCGTTTGCCTCCCGATAATGATGGACCTGTGCAGGTAAATAAGAAAGAGTATAAAGATTACGATGATACCTGCTCCGCCAAACTCCTCTCCTATAGCAGGCAAAATCATATCAGTATGTGCCTCAGGAATTGTTTTTGCAAATCCTTCACCCGTACCCTGGCCTGTTAATCCGCCACCTGCCATTGCCCAAATACCATTGGCCACCTGGTCGCCGCCAAACACTTCATTATTCCAGGGGTCTTGCCAAATGGCTTTGCGGTCAATAAGGCGTTGCACGGGACCGGGAAACAGTTTATGGATATAGGGTACCTGGTCGAGCAACATAAAACCGCTGATTACAACCAAGGCCATCACTACACTTTCGCTCAGGCGTTGCTTGCGAACGAACATGTAAATGAGCAACACCGCCAAAGTAATAGCTGTGCCCAGCCATATGTTTTTTGATAGCCATGTAGTGAGGACAAACAAAACAACAGAAGCCAGCATTTGCGGAAAATCCCCCCTGGAAAACGAAAACAATATGATGAAGGTGAAGCAACAAACCATTGCCGGGCCAAGGTCACCCAGCAATAAGAATAATAAGATGGTGCCTACCACTGCAAACAAAGCAAAAAAGAAAAACCACAGCCGTTTGCCAAAAGAAGTATACTCTGAAATAAATTTTTCGTTAACAGCAAAAAAGCCGGCGAGGAAAATAATGACCAGGAACTTAACCATCTCACTCGGCTGAAAACCCAGCAGGTTAACCTTAACACCACTGCCTTCAGGCCCTGTTCCGAACAGAATGGTCAATACTAATAAACCCATAGAAACAATAGCCCATGGCCAGCCATTAGCAGCTTTGCGATTGTTTTTAAAAACGAACAACCGATACAGCATTGAGTCCGGAGTAAAGAAACGGATGTTGAAAAGAATCATTACAAAGAAACCTGCAATGCCCCCGAGGAAATAAAAGAATGTGCTCTTAGCCAGGAAGCGGTCTCTTAAAGGATCCTGCAGGCTTAGCAACGTCAGGAGCGACAAACCCACCAGTATCATAATGGTGGGTAAGAGTAACTGATCCGCATTTGGAAAACGTATAGAAAGCAATACATGCAACAAAATAAAAGCAGCAATAAAACCTCCCAAAATAATCCAGAACCAACTCTCGGCTTCTGCAGGTGTTCTTACAATAAATGACTTTTCCCTTTTTAAATTACTAAAGTCTTTTGTACTGAATAATTTGATGGTGTGCAGCGATTGTACAAATTGAAATGAGGCATTATTTTCAAGGCTGGTTACTCCTTTGCTTCTGCCAAACTGGTAGCCGGGTTGTAATGGCAAAACTTCGTACGCTTTATTTTCAGGTAAATTTTTAAATGAAAAATTGCCCTTGTTATCGGTGCGACTGTAAGCAGTTAACGCCATCAATTGCTGATGTTTCAAACTGTCAATTGCAAAAGTTTTTCGTACACCTCCTTTAAATTGTGTTACTACATTTTCAACTTCATCCACTGTATTGCTATATAAACTGTCTTCGGGTAAAATCATTCTTAACCTTACTAATACGCCATTGGCAGGCTGGTTTTGGTGGGTTGAAATTTGTCCATCAATATTGCCCTTGCCCATAGCCAAATCGTTACTTGAAGGCACATCTAACGGACTACGTTTTTCCTGCAGGTATAAAGATGAATCAGCATCTGAAAAACCAATAAGCGTTCGTGATACTTTTACCCGCTGCCTAAAGTTTTGACCGCCATTGGCATAGGCAATATCTGCTGCCAGGTTGTAATTATTTTTATTTAGTTCGCCAATATTATCAATGGCTTCTGTACGGGCCGAAAGTCCTTTACCAATAATACTTGCAACAAGATTTACATCAGCAGGATCTTTAAAATAATGGCCCCGCTGCAAGAGCGTTTTCATTCTTTCACCGGGCTTGTCGGTGTTTAAATTCATAATGGTTCCATTGGCAAGCCTGCCCGAAACCTCTTCAAAATCTTTTTGTAAAATAGTATGTAACTGAAAAAAAGAAACACACATAATTACTGCTATGAGTAGTAAAAAAATCCGTTCAATATTTCTTGAAGGTGTGCGGGGTTGGTTTAAAGCCATGCTAACGGAGAATTAATTTGGGCAATGAATCCACAATATGTTTGGTGGTATCCAGTAAGGTGCCATTAACCGGCGTATTGTTAGCAAACTGAAAATTATATTGTACGGGTACCCTGCAATTTTTAAATAGTACATTGGAAAAATGAAGTGCATTGTTTGAAACCATAAGTGCAACATCAAAGTTTTCAAGCGTCATGCTATCCAATAAAACATACTTAACCTGCGGCGAGATTTTAAACAGCGGCCCCTTGTAATTTGCATTGCTTTGCAGGGTTACGCCATTACCAATTATGTGTAAAGTATCCTGCTGAAGCAGGATGGAATCGCTGATAATAATTGGCTGATCGGTGGCAGCGTTTACTATAAATACTTCGTTGTTTTTGGGATTATTTATGTTTTGAAGTAATTGAACTTCCCGATCGCTTTTTTTCATGCTGGTATCAATCACAGCCTGCGGCATGTTGCCGGTTTTATTTTTATTTTGATAGTACTGAACAAATAACCAGGTGCAGGTACCCAATAGTAATACCAACAAAAAAGTAAGCACCGGTACAGTGTTACTTCTTTTTTTTTCAACTACGAGTTTCCCGGTTTCCGGGGATTTATATATGGTTGTGATCGGTTCTTTCTTTTCGGAAGCCGAAGGCTTTTCAGCAACAACTGCAGGCCTGGTAGCGGTATGCTTTGCAACTGATTTATCATTTTTAACCAACACTACCGTAATGTTATCCTTACCTCCACCTTCGTTGGCAGCAGCAATCAGTAGTTCTCCTTTCTTGCTTAAACTTTCATTCAATCTTAAAATTGAAATCATAGCTTCCCGATCAACCAGGTCTGACAGTCCATCACTACAAAGCAACAGCACATCGTTTGGTAAAAAAGGCGATTCTCCCGTTTCAATATAATCGCCTTCTGTAACAGAATTACCAAAGCCAAGTGCTTTATTTATTTCATTGCGCTTGGCATGGTTCATAGCTTCTGCCTCAGTCAATCGTCCACTGTCTTCTAAAAAACCAACAAAAGAATGATCGTGCGAAATTTTTACAAGCGTATTGTCGCGGTATAAGTACAAACGGGTATCACCTACATGAGCATAATAAAATTTGTTGTTTTCTATATCAACTATGACCAGGGTTGCAACGCAGGCCATCTCGCTGTTATGATTGCTGAGGTGACGCTCTTTAAAAACAATATTATTTGCAGAAATAAAAGCATCCTTTACCAAAGCCAGGTAATCGGTGCTTTCAATTTTTAAATGATCGAGTATGGCCTGCCTGGCAAGACCTGAAGCAATCTCACCTCCCGAATATCCACCCACACCATCAATTACACTTGCTACAATCAGCTTTTGTTTCGACAGGGTTTCGGCAATAAACGTGTCTTCGTTATTCACCCGTACTTTACCGGTATCTGTTATACCAAAATAGTTTTCAGCCATTTTTTTGATGTGTATTTTTTATGTCCATAAAGTTGGCAGCCAACATCAGCACACAAATGATTAACAAGCTTATTGATATTATTTCCTTCATACGTTAGGCTTAAAAAAATTGATTCCCACAATTCCATTCAACACCATTTTTGAGTTTACCGGCAACTCAACCCAATGTGGCTTATCCTCCGGGCCAGTGATAATTTCGTGTTCGTTAAGTATGGTTTTCTCGCCAAAAGAAGCTACATAAAATTTACCGGTTGGCTTATTAATCCTTATCCGCAAATGCGGAGAGTTTACCCAATCACTCGGTATTTTAAATATCTCGGGTCCTTCCTTTCTTTCATCCTTTCCCGATACAATAATTTCCTCCGTTTTCATCAGGTATTCAATTTTCTTACCACTGTATTCTTTATCAGGAATTATAGTTTCGAAGCGGGCCAGTGTTGACTGGTCTTCTGGTTTTAGATTACCTTCTTTGTAAACCAGGTTTTCCTGGTAAGTAATTTCGTAATAACCTTCACTATAAAAGGTAAAGGCGTTTAATATATCGGGGTTAATATCGAATGTTTCAGCGATACCTGTTTGACGCGGAATAAATGTTACCCGAAGGTTTTCTTCTTTCTCATTTCGTTGTGGCTTACCAGGCAATAATTTTCCGATAAAGCTTTTATCGCCACGGTTATAATCGGGATGCGATACAAACCTGAAGACCCATTTATTGCTACTGGGTTCAACAGTTTTTCCCTGTGTCCTGTATTCCCTCAATACTTCGTAAAACTGCTTTATAGACTCCTGAATTATAAGACCGAAGATTCCTTTTTTGTTATCCATAAAATGGCTATAATCTTCAGGATTAAAGCAGATAATATACTCGTGATAAAACACTACACGATTGGCAAAAGATAACTGGCTTATGGAGTCGTAAAATTTTTCCATGATGTATTTGTATACATCATCCGGAGTAAGGGTGTTAACTTCTGCTGTTTGCAACTCAGGTTCTTTTTTTAAAAACCAGTCGTGCAAACCCATACGCTGCCATATAGACGGCTTTGCTTTCATGCTTAAAATATTTTAAAAATCAAATTTAAATGAAGCTGTTATTGTCCCTTTGGCTGCTTGTCTTTCTTTTTTCCAAAAATCCTGTTCAGCAATTTACCAAGTCCTTTTCGTTCCTTAATTTTTACATCTTCTTTAATTACGGTTGAAGCTGGCTTTTTAACGATTTCCTTTTCAGTAACTGTTGTTGCAGCAGAAGTATCCGTACTATCATCATCAATAACATTGTAGATGTAACCGCCATATTTTTCGCGATGAATCGCATTGTCTTTCCAAATGCTGTCACTTGCAGAATTAAGTACAATTTTATTGCCCAATGTTGTTGGAATCTTGCCCGACTTTGCATCTATCGTATCCCATATAACTCCCCCATCCAAAGAATAAATAAAATTATTTTTCGCCACATCAAAGTACAGGTTCATATCAGGGTAATAATAAAACTCTTGCTGCTTTGCTTTCTTTTCAGTGCAGCCAGCAAAAAGCATAATCATCGAAATGCTCAACACTGTAATTAAAGCAGGAAACTTCATGCGTGAAAGAAATATTTATGTTTAACATTCAAAGACCATTCCAACACAAACCTTGAAATATCTCTTAGAAGGAAATTGTCACCTAATCATTACGAAGGTAAGTGCATACAAGAAGGTTATTGGGAGAAAACAGACTACCGTTAATAATTACAACCAACCTGAACGCCTGAAGAAAATGTACAGGATAATGCAAAGCGAAAAGGTAATCAACAACACTACGGGGTAGGCATAATGCCAATGCAACTCAGGCATGGCTTCAAAGTTCATTCCGTAGATACCGGCAATCATGGTGGGCACACCAATGATGGCCGCCCAGCCTGCAAACTTTTTAGAGACTTCACTTTGCGAAATAGAGGTAAGCGAAAAATTAGCTTCCAACGCAGCGGTCACGAGGTCACGGGTGGTTTCCAGCATTTCATTAATGCGTATGGTGTGATCGTATACATCTCTGAAGTAAGGCCGGGTATCGTCGGGCACCAGTTTAATGTCGAAACGCATAAGCCGATTACAGATGTCAATTAATGGCGTGATTACCCTTTTTACTTCAAGCAACTCCCGCTTTAATTCATAAATTTTTTGGGTAGTGCCTCGGGTGGGTTTATTGCCAAAAATTTCGTGTTCTACCTCGTCAAGGTCTTGCTCCAGCGCTTCGATTACAGGAAAATACTGGTCAACAATTGAATCCATAATGGCGTATAAAGCAAAGGCCGGTCCCTTGCTTAACAATTCGGGTGTGCCCTCGCAACGGGCCCTTACATCTTTGTACGACAACGATGAGCCGTGCCTTACATTAACAATAAAATTGTGACCGAGAAAGAAATGTGTTTCACCAAAATCTATATGGTGTGTGGTTAAATTTATTTGTGCAGTACGCAATACCAGGAAGATGGTATCGCCATAAGTTTCCAGTTTGGGTCTTTGGTGTGCATTATGGGCATCCTCAATGGCAAGGTCGTGCAAATCAAATTCGTCTTGAATCCTTTTCAAAAGATCCGTATCCGGCTCATTCAGTCCTACCCACACAAACTTGTCGCGTTGCTTCAACATTTTATTGATCTCCTCAATCTCAATATTGGCAACCCTAACGCCCTTACTGTAGGCAACGCAATTGATAACTCCTTCCATTATTACCGTGGTATTTTAAAAGGTACAAAAAGAAAGTAGCCTGCTAATGTATTGCATTTTGTGGTGGCGATAAACCTTTAGCAGTATGCCAGATGCCTCCTGCTTTAAATCCTTATCTGACCATCGCCTTTGATAATCCATTTTTCGGTTACCAGTTTTTCGAGTGCAAAAGGGCCACGTGCATGGAGCTTCTGAGTACTGATACCTATCTCTGCTCCCAGCCCAAAAACTTCGCCATCGGTAAACCTGGTACTTGCATTTGAGTACACTGCGGCAGCGTCTACTTCCAGCAAAAACCTTTGCGTTTGCTTCTTATTTTTTGATACAATTGCTTCGGAATGTTTGGTTGAATATTGCCTGATATGTGCCAATGCCTCTTCAATATTCTTTACCACTTTTATGGCGCACTTTAAGCTAAGAAACTCCCGTCCAAAATCTGCTGGTTCGGCCAGGGTTACATGATCGTAACCTTTCAATAATTTATAAGCCTTTGCATCAGCAAATATTTCAACGCCTGCCAACTGCATAGGTTGTTGTAGTTGTTGCAAAAAAATAGGTGCTATTGCCTGGTCCACTAAAATAGTATCTACTGCATTGCAAACAGAAGGTCTTGACACTTTAGCGTTAACAACTATGCTGACAGCCTTGGTTATGTCGGCCTCTTGCTCCACATAAATATGGCACACACCTGCACCGGTTTCAATTACGGGTACAAGGCTGTTGGTACGTACATACTTAATAAGGTTTTCCGAACCGCGTGGTATGATAACATCAACATATTTAGTGGCGGTAAATAACTCTTTAACCGCTTCCCTGTCTGCGGGTAAAAGGGTTATGCAATCTTTATTGATACCATGTTGTGACAATGCCTTTTTAATAATTGTTATTGCCACACGGTTGGTTTCATCGGCATCGCTACTACCTTTTAGCAGGCAACCATTTTGGCTACGCAGGCATAAAGCTGCAATATCAAAAGTTACGTTAGGACGGGATTCGAAAACAGCACCAACTACGCCTAACGGGACCGCAAACTTTTCAAGCAACAATCCATTTTTATGAGTAAAGGTGGCGAGTTTTTTGCCTGAGGGATTTGGAAGTTTACTAACAGCCCTGATGCTGTTTGCAATGGATTTTATGCGTTGCTCATTCAGCATTAAACGATCGTTGCGGGGATTGTCGGGTTCCTGCCGGGCCAAATCTTTTGCGTTTGCTTTTAGTAAGGCAGCAGTATTTTTCTCCAGCAGGGTAGCAAGAGTTTTTAGCGCATCCTTTATAGTTTTATCGGGCATCAGTCTAAGCTCAATGGCCGCTTTATATGTTTTTATAATGAGGGGTTCAATAGACTGCATACCAAAGCTTCTTTTTCAATTTTAATAAGTAAAATGCAAATTTAAGTGAAAGGAAAAGTGAATGGCCACGAATGCACGAATGGAATTGCCACAAATGATTTTACGGTAGTCTGCAAAACTTCCTTGAGTTAAAACGACCTTTCAAGACTACCGTAAATTTTGGAAGTAAAACTTGCCACGAATGCACGAATGATATTTTTTATTTTACGGTAGTCTGCAAAACCTCCTTGAATTAAAACGACTTTTCAAGACTACCGTAAATTTAAGGAGCAAGAATGCCACGAATGCACAAATAAATGTAGAGAAGTAATGAGCAACCTATAAATAACTCAGCCACCAATCCCTGTGACTTGATTTGTAGTTTCCATACCATTTACACAGGGGATACATTAATAAAACAACTAATAGCCAAATGCCATAAACACTTAGCAAGTTGTAACCAAATGCTGCAGGCCTGAAATAAAATGGTGATGCAGGATCAACTATCTGGCTGTTGTTATGACCCGTTGCATAAAACATTACCAGGCATAAAGTATGAATGAGAAAGAAGTGAATGATGTAATAGAAAAATGGTACCCGGCCGTACGTCATAAAAAAAGAAGCCAGCTTGTTTTGGACCCCCTCAACCAATGATAAAACTATTAGCGCAGGGCCTATTGTCATACAGGCAAACAATAAAGAAGGCGGATACTTGGTGGTACTGATAAACGAAAGAAATGTATTGAAGGAGGTGGATTGGGGTGACCACAAAACAGGATCGCCATACACGTTGATGAACCTTAGAATAATAAAAGTTGAAATACCCAGCAAGCCAAACAATAATAATTCTTTTCGGCGATGTGCAGAAGTTACCTCCGGCCTGAAGAAAGAGCCGAGGCCATAACCTAAAATCATAATTGCAGTAAAGGGTAATATTTTATAAAATGCTGCAATGGTGTGTGCTTTGTCGAGCGGGTAAAAATTGGCACCACCTGTCACAAACAATTCGAGGAAGATGTTTGAATTGCCTTTTGCAGGCTGTAACACAATGTCAAACAAATTGTGTCCGACAAATAAAATAACTCCAACCGAAACAATAGCCCATAGCGGCAGGTAAACCAGAAGCGCCATAATCATCATACTACATCCAATAGCCCAAATGATTTGCAAGAAAATTATGTTGTAAGAAGGATTGAAACTTAAAGCAAATGTCATGATGACAATCTCTACAAATACCAACCAAAGGCCTCTCTTATACAGGAAACCACTAAGGTTGGCTTTTGACCTTTTAAGCCCGGTTAAGTAGATTGAAGTTCCGGCCAGGAAAGCAAAAACAGGCGCACAAAAATGGGTGATCCAACGGGTAAAAAATAAGGCTGGTGTAGTTGTGGCAATATTGAGCGGATCAGCCGTCATTGCTGTTACATGAAAAAAATCACGAACATGATCAAGGGCCATAATAACCATAATAATACCACGTAACACATCAACCGAACTAACCCTGTTTCGTGTATCGATCGTTGCAATCATATGTTAGTATTTATGGTTGTAGTAATGTTTATGATCCTATAAAATTTATCCTTTAAAAAATTTTATTGCTTATTCATAAATAGCATATCCCCAGGGTTCTATTTTCCATTCTTTGTTTTCTAATGGTTCTTTGGTACCCATAAAAACGTTGTATCGCTCTCCATCAAAACCGGCGCCTGTAACTTTAATGTTTTGTTCTTTTGCTGATAAATTTAGGATGACCAATACTTTTTTTCCGTCTTTCTCTCTTATAAAAGCATACACAGACTTTTCATCTCCAACCACTATTTTTTTAAACGAGGCATCAGCAGCAAGTGCAGGGTTAGTTTGCCTAAGGTGTAGCAGGGTATTGTAAAACTTTGCACGTCCAAACTTGCCAAAGGTGATGGGATCTTTTTCAAAAAACTCCACCTTTTTTAACACAGGTTCTTCTTGCCCGCTATAGATCAAAGGCACCCCTCTAACCATAGTTTGTGTAAGCACAGCAAACGGTGCATGACTGGCTCCTGGCATGGTTCCGAAATCGGCCTGGTTCCAGCTATTCTCGTCGTGATTACTGGTAAACAAAAGCTGTAAGGCGTTAGCAGGCAAAGCAGTATCTGCTTGTGATAGAATACTGTCGATTGCAAAGGCAGGACGCTCCCCTTTAGCTATTTTTTTAGTCATCTGAAACATTGGCCACCCATACGAAATATCGAAGCCTGCAGTATGCAACGAACCCTTATCTCCCTCTGCAAGCATCAATACGTTTTTCACCTTTTTTAGCTCACCAATACACTGCTTCCAAAAATCGTCCGGCACCTCGCCTGCTACATCGCATCTAAAGCCATCTATGTTGGTTTCTGTAAGCCAATACTTCATTGCTGCAATCATACTGTCCCGCATTTCTTTATTGTCGAAATTCAGGCTGCGGGTGTCGGTCCAGTCAAAAACTGATTTAGCTTTTCCGGTGCTGTCTTTTTCAAAATAATCGGGGTGTGTTGTCAGCCACGGATGGTCGGCACCTGTATGGTTGGCCACCCAATCGGTAATTACTTTAAACCCCTTTTCATGGGCCGTATTAACCAGTTGCTTCCAGTCGGCAAGGTTGCCATAATCGGGATTAATACCTGTATAATCTGCAACAGCATAGTAGCTGCCTAAAGTACCTTTGCGATCTACTTTACTTATAGGTGTTATAGGCATAAACCACAATGTTTGTACGCCCATTTCTTTCAACCGGTCAAGGTTGGCTTCAAAAGCTTTAAACGTTCCCTCTTTGGAATATTGCCTGAGGTTTACTTCGTAAATATTGCCCTGCAAAATATAATCAGGATGCTCTGTGGTAACTGCAGCAGAACTGTCCCCTGTTTTTGCATCAGTTTTAACCGACGTTCTACACGAAAACAATGTTATAGTTGCCAGCAATAAAAAAATGTGATAACTCTTTTGCATATGGAAATTTTTAATGGTCTAAAGCTATGGGGGAAAGTGGAAAGCAAAAAGGAAAAATTAAAAAGGAAAAAACAACATTTAATAGATTTCAACCTTGAGAATTACTTATAAGATTAGAGACCTAATCCCCGAAAAATTCATCATAACTTATCTTCCAATTTGATTGCACATTGTTCCTTTACTTTTTTACTTACAAATGTTCCTTATGGAAAAAGCCATGTATTACGACGATTACCTTCACCTTGAAAAAGTGCTACAAAGCCAGCACCCCAAAAGCTTTGAAGATCCCAATACGCCTGCCCATGATGAGATGCTTTTCATTATCATTCACCAGGCTACCGAACTGTGGTTTAAGCAAATTTTATTTGAGTTAGAATATATAATGCAGGTTTTTAAGAAAGAAATAATTAATGATAACTCAGAGGATCTTAACCTGGTGCGGCACCGGCTAAACAGAATAATTAAGATCAACGAATTGCTAAGTCAGCAGGTGGGTATCCTTGATACGATGACACCACTTGACTTTCTTGAGTTTAGAAATTTGCTTACTCCATCATCGGGTTTTCAAAGCTTGCAATTCAGGTTGATTGAGGCAAGGCTTGGTTTACAAATGAGCAACCGGCACCAAAACAATTATTATAAAAGAGTTAATGAGGGCGGGTTTACTGCTGACCATTTTGCATTGATCAACCAGGCGGAAAAAGAGCCAACTTTATTACAATTGATAAACCAATGGCTGGAGCGCATGCCTTTTTTTGACCTCGATTACTGGACCGTTTCAGCACAAAACCATAAAACGGATATTGACTTGCATCCCTTTTGGCTGGCGTATCGAAATGAATATGAACTTAGCCTTACCGAAAGGGAGCGAAACAAATTGCCAGATTTCGATTTCGTGTTTTTTGAGAAGATACCGCCCGATGCTACTACTGAACAATTAAAAGCATTGCGCAGCGACCTATCCCCTACAGCTATGAGGGCAGCTTTGTTTATCATGTTGTACCGCGACTTCCCGGTGTTTCAAACATCGTATCAAATTTTGGATGCACTTATTGAAATTGACCACCTGATGAGTAACTGGAGACATAAGCATTTTATTATGGTGCGGCGTATGATTGGCATGCGGGTTGGGACGGGCAATACATCGGGGTCGGGTTATTTGGAAGGTGCGTTGAACAAGCATTATGTGTTTAAAGATCTTTCTAACCTTTCTACCTATATTATTCAAAGAAACAAATTGCCTCAGCTTCCGGTGGAGTTGATACAGGCACTTAGCTTTCGGGTATAATCCGCTTGCAAAAGTTTACACATATCACCAAAGACAATTGTATGATCATGGGTGAACCACAACGTCACGGCGGCACTGGAGAAACACAACGTGTCTTTTTATTAAGCTGTGTCGTCATTTGTATCCGTGGTTCTATCTATAACAATTTCGACTTACACCTAAGTTGTGTAAGCATAATAGTTAATTTACAATCTCACCTTACTACCATTACCTCAGGATAAAGTAATAAACATGAAAGCAATTTTTTCTTCGGCACTCGCATTACCGGCACTCGTTTTTATGGCATGGGTAAACCCATTTTTTCTGAAAGCATTTTACCCGGCAGTAACCTCTGACAATTTGCAGACTGTACTACTGCACAACAATGCTATTATTACAGACCATAAGGCAGTTTTGAAGCATCGAATAGCAATAGCAGGGCTGGGTATCGAATCCAGCACCTTTTCACCAGCCCTCACCAACGAAGATGCGTTTCATGCTAAGTATGGTGCGGAGGTGTATACCTCATATCCCTTTTTAGCGGAGGATAAACCGCTACGTGCTTCAGCCAACTGGATACCTACCCTTGTTGGTAAATCATTGCCCGGCGGAGCTGTAACCCGGCAGGCATATGAATCGCTGACGAATAAAATCCTCGATTCACTTAAAAAACATTTGCCTTACGACGGACTTTTTTTGGACATACACGGTGCTATGAGCGTAGTTGGTCTGCAAGATCCTGAAGGTGATTTTATAACACGCATCAGGAAGGTGATCGGTACAAAAACACTCATTTCTACCTCGATGGACCTGCACGGCAATGTATCGTGGCGCCTTGCACAAAATACCGACCTGATTACCTGCTACCGCATGGCGCCCCATGAAGATGCTATGGAAACAAAAGAACGAGCCGTAAAAAATTTGGTGCAACGCCTTGAAGGTGGTAAGGGAAAACCCGCTTATAAAGCCTATGTGTCAATACCCATATTGTTGCCGGGCGAAAAAACCAGCACACGTATTGAACCGGGTAAAAGTATTTACCAGGCTGTGGCCCCGGCTTCGTTACAAGAGGGTATTGTAGATGCCGCCATTTGGATAGGATATGCCTGGGCCGACGAGCCCCGTAATCATGCAGCCGTAATGGTAACCGGTGATGATGAAACAACTGTGATACAGACAGCGCAACAATTGGCGCAAAGGTTTTGGAATGCACGAAATGAATTTGCATTTGTAGCACCTACGGGTTCGTTAAAAGAGTGCCTTGACAAGGCTATCATTAGCGACAAAAGACCATTTTTTATAAGCGATTCAGGCGACAACCCTACGGCGGGTGGTGCGGGTGATGTAACCTGGACATTAACCAAAATACTGGAGCGGTCTGAATTTAAAGCCGCCAATGGTCCACTATTAATTTATGCTTCTATACCTGCTCCCGCACTTATACAAAAAGCAATTGCTGCAGGCATAGGTAGCAAAGTAAGTGGCTATGCCGGGGCACAGGTAGATGCACGGTTTGCTCCGCCCGTAAAACTTACAGGCACCGTAAAATCCATTGTGTATGGAGATAAAGATGCAAAAGTGGAAGCCGTGATACAGGTTGGAAGTGTACAGGTAATTATAACGCAGCAACGCAAACCTTATCATAAAGAAATTGACTTTACAAGGCTGGGACTTAACCCCCGCAAAGCCGATATAGTTGTAGTAAAGATTGGCTACCTGGAACCAGAATTGTATGCCATGCGTGCCGATTGGCTACTGGCACTCACGGTGGGTGGAGTAGATCAAAACCTGGAAAGACTGCCCTATAAAAAAATTCAACGGCCTATGTTTCCACTTGATAAACATATGCCAGAGCCCGACCTTTCGGCGAAGTTGGTTCCGTTATCGGGTGAATAGGAAAACACTAAAGACGTCATGCTTACGAAGGTCAGCATCTCCTGGAAGAATTGGGACCTATTTCAGGTGATCCGGAAACGAGTTCAGGATGACGGCTGAATCAACTGACCCAAAGACGTCATGCTGACGAAGGTCAGCATCTCCTGGAAGATTTGGGACCTTTTTCCGGGTGATCCTGAAACAAGTTCAGGATGACGGCTCGCTGGTTAACTTGCATACCTAATACCACAAATGAAATTATCTCCCGTAGCACAAAACCCTTTGGAATGGCTGGCACTAAAAGCTGGCCTGGTTCCCAAACCCCTTGCCTACTCGCACTTTGGATTTTTGATCAGCAAATTTTTATTGGAGGCAGTTGACCAGGGAGTTTTTGAAGCTATAGGAAAAAACAAGGTGACGCTGCAACACATTACCCAAACCTGCTCCCTTAACGAACGTGCTGTAACAAGCCTGCTGGGAGTATTGGCTTCCATGGGTTTGTTACAGGTAAAAAACAACCTTGTTTCTCTCACAGCTACATCAAAAAAATGGGTTTTAAAAGACAGTCCACAATCATTGTATTGGTTGATGATGTTTGACAACCGGGTGTGTCTTAAATGGATGGACCACACAGGTACCTTTTTAAAAACAGGCAAGGGCTTACAATACCACAACACCTTTGATGAGGAAGAATGGTTTTACTACCAGAAAGCTATGGAAGCGGCAGCAGCAGTTACCAGTAAAGAGGCAGTAAAAAAAATACCTGTATCTACAGCAGCAACCACTATGCTCGACATTGGCGGATCGCATGGATTGTACTCTGTAGCGTTGTGCAAAAAATACCCGGGCTTGCAGTCGGTCATTTTGGATTTACCACCTGCGGTGGAAAAAGCCAGGGATATTTTAAAGGCTTATAATATGGCAGAACGCATTGTACACAAACCCGGCAATATCTTAACCGACGATATAGGTGAAAGTGTCTACGATAATGTTTTGATGGCCAGCGTTGCACATCATTTTACTTACGAAGAAAATATGCTGGTGGCCGCAAAAGTTTTTAAAGCCTTAAAACCGGGGGGATATTTTACTATACTTGAAGTGCTTCGCCCAACAGATATTAGCCTGAATAACGACATGCTAAGTGCGGTTGGAGATTTCTTTTTTGCTATGAGCAGTACTTCGGGTTTATGGAGCCTGGCCGAGATACAACACTGGCAACAACAGGCCGGGCTTAAACCTTACAGCAAAAAAAGTTTTATCACCATACCCGGCTATGTGGCCATAACAGCCAGGAAATGGTAACCTCCTAATTCAATATGAATAACTTAAAATTCAGCTAATTTCAGCCCCATTATAATTCTCAACAGGTATTATGCTTTTTATTTGACAAAAGTCTACTTACACATTCATTTGATAAATACAACATCATGTTTCAATTTTTAAAACGCTCTCTCTTATTGGTTGCTTTTTTACCTGCCTTTGTTGTAAACAGCCAGGCACAAAAATCACTACCCATTTCTCCACAAGTTATAGTGGGTAAGCTAGCCAACGGACTTACTTATTACATTAGAAAAAACCAGGAGCCTGCCAACCGCGCCGAGTTAAGACTGGTGGTAAATGCCGGATCAATTTTAGAAAATGATGCGCAACTTGGGCTTGCACACTTTACCGAACATATGTCGTTTAACGGCACGAAGAATTTTAAAAAACAGGAACTGGTAGACTTTCTTGAAAAAAGTGGCGTACAGTTTGGGGCAGACCTGAATGCCTATACAAGTTTTGATGAAACAGTGTACGAATTGCAATTGCCAACTGACAGTATGGAAGTGTTTAAAAAGGGTTTTCAGATATTAGAAGACTGGGCACACAATGTATCTTTTGAACCTGCTGAAATTGATAAAGAAAGAGGCGTGGTAATAGAAGAGTGGAGACTTGGGCAGGGTGCTGACGAAAGGATGCGTAAAAAATATTTCCCGGTTATTTTGAAGGGGTCGATGTACGCAAACCGTTTGCCCATTGGCACTAAGAAAAACCTGGAAACTTTCAATTATCAAACGCTTACTTCATTTTACAATACCTGGTACCGGCCCGATCTGCAGGCGGTTGTAGTAGTTGGCGATGTGGATGTAAAACAGGTGGAAGAACTCATCAAACAGCATTTTTCAGGCATACCTAAACCAGTTAACCCGTCGCCCCGCAAAAAGTTTGGTATACCATCGCACAAAGAAACTTACACAACCATTGTAACCGACCCCGAGCAGCCGTACAGCATTGTGCAATTACTGTATATGCAACCCTCCATACCAGAAGACAGAACAGATATTCAATATAGAGCTTCTATTGTAAGGCAACTATTCAATGCCATGATGAGTGCACGCCTGCAGGAGATAGCGCAAAAGCCATCAGCACCCTTTTTATTTGCCAGTACCGGATACGATAAATACATGGGAGACAAAGATGCGTTTACCATGTTTGCCGTTGCTAAAGATGGTAAAAGCCTGACAGCAAGCAGCAATATTTTACTACAGGAAAATGCACGTGTAAAACAATTTGGTTTCACTTTAAGTGAGCTGGAAAGAGCAAAGACTGATATAAAAGCTGGTATTGAAACACAGTACAACGAGCGTGATAAAACAAAGTCTGCATCGTTGGTACAGGAGCTTATTAATAATTATTTAAAACAAGAGCCGATACCCGGTATAGAATACGAGTACAACCTGATAGTGAAGTACCTGCCTACTATCACCCTTAAAGAAGTTAATGCCTTAATAAACCAGTGGATAAAACCAACTGACCGTGTTGTTATGATAATGGCTCCCGAAAGTGAAAAAGCCAAACTGCCAACACAAACGCAAATGCTTGCAATATTGAATAAGCCTGTCACCGGATTAAAGCCCTATGTTGATAAAGTAACAACGGGTTCATTGCTGGCTAAGCAGCCGGTTGCTGGTAGTATTATAGCAGAAACCGAGGTAAAGGAATTAGGTGTTACCGAACTTACTTTATCGAATGGTATAAAAGTGGTCCTTAAACCCACAACATTTAAAAACAACGAGATCGTGTTTTCCGCCATCAGCCCCGGTGGTACCAGTTTATAT
>JBBQVY010000098.1:0-16791 GCA_038211085.1 Chitinophagales bacterium
GATAGACTTTTCAAAGGCGGATTACCTGGTTACCGGGGATAAAGAATTATTAAAGCAAAATCCATTTAAAACAGCTGTGATTTTAACGCCAGCAAACTTTGAAGCAACGTTCAAAGTGTAATTTTTACTGCTTTTAAATTAAAACTATATATTAAATTTTCAGGTGTCGAGCAAACATTAAAACTTCTTGATTCTTTTCTCAAAACATAGTTTACTTGAAATGAAAAGGTTTTCCCCACTTCCCCCTCCCTCCCCTCCAACATTTATTTTTTCATAGGATTATCCATCGGCATCCATTAAATTACTACACCTTAAAAACCTTCCTTATGCCAGCTATTAAAAAAATAGTTTCCTCATTTCTTGTAGTATCACTTTTGTTTGTAAGTGCCTTGGTGCAGGCACAGGGCACCTGCCTGCTCAGGCAACCTGCCATCAGTGCCAGCCAAATAGCTTTTGAATATGGAGGTGATATTTGGGTTACTTCAAAATCGGGTGGCGAAGCAAAACGCATAACAAGTACCGATGCTGTTGAAGGCAACCCGCATTTTTCTCCCGATGGCAAATGGCTGGCATTTAGTTCTAACCGATCAGGCATTGCGCAGGTGTATGTAGTGCCTTCAGAAGGGGGCGCTCCTACACGTTTAACCTGGTATCCTGCTCCATCTGTACCAAGGGGATGGAGCCCTGATGGTAAAACTATTTTGTATGCATCGTCAAGGGAGACAGCACCTGTTGGTTATAATCGTTTATGGTCGGTTGCTGCAACTGGTGGCCCTTCTACACTGCTGCCTGCACCCTGGGCCTTTGATGGCAATTATTCACCCGATGGAAACAAGCTAACCATTGACCGTGTAAGCCGCTGGGATGTAGAATGGCGTCATTATCGTGGCGGACAAAACACTCCTTTACAAATTATTGATGTAAAAACATTGGCTGAGCAATCCATCCCAACCGAGGGTAGTATGGACATTCACCCGCTATGGATGCACAACGAAATTTTCTTTCTATCGGACCGCGATTTTATAATGAATGTGTACGCATACAACACCTCCAGCGGCACGGTAAGGCAAATAACCAATTACACATCAATAGATGTAAAATGGATTGAAGGCAATGGCCAGGAACTGGTGTATGAGCACAATGGTTATCTTCATTTGTTAGATCCTGTAACTGCTAAAAGTACCCAACTCAACATAAATGTTATAGGCGATTTTCCCTGGGCCGAAACACGTTCAGAAAATGTAACCAACAGTATTTCGGGTGCCTCATTATCACCTACTGGAAAAAGAATTTTGCTGGAAGCCCGGGGCGATATTTTTACAGTGCCTGTTGAAAACGGCGATGCAAGAAACCTGACCCGCAGTTCTTCTGCCGTCGACCGTCGTCCATTATGGTCGCCCAATGGTAGAGATATTGCCTGGTTTTCTGATAAGGATGGAAAGGATTATGCCTTGTACATCTCCGACCAGGAGGGCATTAAAGAGCCACGTAAAATATCCATTGGCGAAAGCAAACTGGCATGGGATGCTACATGGTCGCCAGATGCAAAATTTATAGCCTTTACAGATAATGCAGTTAAAGTAAAAGTTATTGAACTGGCAACGGGCAACATCGTTACAATTGATACCGGTGGTACCAACCTTGACAGGGGCAACATGAACCTTACCTGGTCACCCGACAGTAAGTGGCTGGCCTATTGTAAGTCTGCTGGCAACAACTTCAGGAACATAATGGTGTGGTCAGCCGGTAGTAAAATAACCCGCGCTTTAAGCGATCCGCTTGCCGATGCAGTATCACCGGCGTGGGACCTGAATGGCCGTTACCTCTACTTTTTAGCCAGTACAAATGTTGCCTTGGGCAGCGGTTGGGCAAACACGAGTTCGCAGCAGGCAAAGCCTACTTTTGGCGCTTACCTTACTATTCTTCGTAAAGATGATCCCAATCCTTTTCCTATAAAAACGGATGAGGAACCCGATACCACCAGCAAACCTGCAACAAAAGATACCACCACTTTTAAAGGAGTAAAAATTGATTGGGAACATTTGGACCGCAGGGTGATAGCCATGCCCATACCGGTTGGCGAATACGATGGCATGTTAGCCGGTCCCAGAGGAAGTGTGCTGATTATTTCAGGCCCTTCAATAAGCAAATACACCGTGGCCGATAAAAAGTCTGAAGACATAGTAAAGGGAGGATCGCAGTTTGCAGTTTCCGCCAACGGCGAAAAAATATTGTTCAAAGCAGGAGCGAACTGGCGGGTAGTTGGCACGGCTAAACCTGCGGGCCCTGCCGAAGGTATCGTAGGTATGACTTTGCGAATGGAGTTGAACAGGCTGGACGAATGGAAACAAATATTTAGTGAGGCATGGCGATATCAAAAAGATTATTTCTACGACCGTAACATGCATGGTCGTAATTGGCAGGAAGTATGGGAGCAGTATTCACCATTGATCCCTTACATCCGGCATCGCACTGATCTTACCTACCTGCTTGACCAGTTAGGCGGAGAAGCATCTGTTGGACACAGTTTTGTTTTTGGTGGCGATTTTCCTGCCCTGGATACTTCAAGGGTTGGTGTTCTGGGAGCAGACCTTGTTGCTACAGATGGCAAATGGAAAATTAAAAAAATATACACTTCCGAAAGTTGGAACCCCGGTGTGGTATCTCCACTTGCCCAACCCAACCTTAAAGTGCAGGAAGGTGATTACCTGCTGGCAATTAATGGCGAGCCATTATCAGCAGAGCAGGACCCTTATGAATTATTGAATGTAACGGCCAAGTTGCAAACGTTGTTAACCATTAATAGCAAACCAACAACCGAAGGTTCATGGACGATCAGGGTGCAGCCTGTTGAAAATGAAAATGGCCTGCGCCAGCTTGCCTGGATAGAAGATAACCGCCGCAAAGTTGATGAACTGTCCAAAGGCAAACTTGCTTATGTATGGGTACCCAATACGAGCAGTGCAGGTTTCAATAATTTTAACCGGTATTATTTTGCGCAACAGGATAAACAGGGAGCTGTTATTGATGAGCGATTTAATGGTGGGGGTCTGTTGGACGATTATATGGTTGACCTGATGGTACGCCGCTTACGGGCTGCCATTACCAACGAAGTGCCTGCAGGCAAACCTTTGCGTCTTCCGGCTGGTATTTTAGGACCCAAAGTTTTGTTGATCAATGAGCTTGCTGGTTCCGGGGGAGATTTCTTTCCATGGATATTTCGCCAGCAAAAAGTAGGTCCATTGATAGGTACCCGTACGTGGGGCGGACTGGTAAAATCTTCTGTGCATTATGCGTTTGTAGATGGAGGTGCAATGACGGCTCCTGACAACGGAATTTTTGATCCCATGCAAAACAAGTGGGTAGGAGAGAACATGGGTATCTCACCTGATATTGAACAAACAATAACTGCAGCAGCCGTGTCCAAAGGCAAAGACCTTCAACTGGAGAAAGCAGTAGAAGAAGCCTTGAAACTTTTAGATAAAGAGCCATGGCCGGCAGTTGTTAAGCCACCTTATTCAACGCCGGCTAAAAAGAAATAACAGTTATATAAAATCTTAATTTAATTACTAAAGCTTAGTCATCATATGAAAGTTGCCATATTAGGTTCGGGTTTCATTGCCCGGTTTTATACTGCCTCACTGCATTCGCAGAGGCGTAAGGATGTAGTGTACAGTGTGTATTCAAGAAATGCAGATAACGCCAAAAAGTTTGCAGAAGAATTTAAGTTGCCTCATTACACAACTGATATGGAAGTGGCTATCAGCCATCCTGAAGTAGATGTGGTCTTAATTTCGTTACCCAATCATTTGCACGAAGTAGCGGTGGAACTCTGTGCCAAACATAAAAAAAATGTGCTTTGTACAAAGCCATTGGGTCGCACAGCGGCTGAAGCAAAACGTATGTTAGACATGGTTGAATCTTCAGGGATTTTTGGTGGCTACCTCGAAGACCTTTGCTATACTCCCAAGTTTTTAAAGTCATTGGAAAGCATACAGAATGGTAACATTGGTCGTGTGTTATGGGCCAAGTCAAGAGAGACACATCCCGGTCCGCACAGCGATTGGTTTTGGGATAAAGAGAAATCGGGGGGTGGTGCCATTATAGATTTAGGTTGCCACTGCGTGGAGATCAGCCGCAATTTTATAGGTAAAAAAGTAAAACCAATTGAGGTGATGTGCTGGGCGGATACACAGGTGCACCCAATTGAGGCCGAGGATCATGCTATTGGTTTGGTGAAGTATGCAAATGGCGCAATAGGCCAGTTTGAAGTAAGCTGGACCTTTAGAGGCGGTATGGATTTACGCGACGAGGTCATGGGCACAGAAGGTACCATTTGGCTAAACGGATTTTTGCGGACCGGCTTCGAAATGTTTACCACCGGTAAAGGGGTAGGGTATGTAGCCGAGAAGGCAGAAGTAAATAAAGGCTGGGTATTTCCCGTGGGGGATGAAACCCATGAACTTGGTTACTCACACATGTTTACTGATATGTTTGAAGCCATTGAAAACAACCGTGCACCACTCGAAACTTTTTATGATGGTTATGTGGTAAATGCCATATTGGATGCTGCATTTCTTTCCGCAAAAACAAAGCAGTGGGAGCCGATAGTTTTAGAGGATTGGCGGGGAGATGAAGTAACTACACAACAGGAACATTTCACTTCGTTTGATGAAGCATACTATTTAATTAAAGAAGAGGTACTTCCAAATGGGGATACTGCACTCATACTAAAAAATAAAACAACAGGGGAGGTGGTTAATAGAACAACGCATAAAGCATAAACATCTATAGCAGGCCTGAGTAATATTAAATCGATAGGTACTTATTTAAATGTGATTCATCATTTTTCTAGTCTTTGCTCATTGCGTTCTCCAATTCCCAAAATCAAAAAAGCCATATTTTTCTCACCGTGAGGCAGGGATGGTAATGATAAAATTAGAAATTCATAAATATATTCTGATATGAAAGAGCAAAACGCCATTCAACTATTTGAAGATAAAAAGGTAAGAACCCTTTGGGATGAAGAACAAGAGAAATGGTATATCTCTATCATTGATGTAATAGCTATTTTAACTGAAAGTGTAGAGGCGAATGCCTACTGGCGAAAGCTAAAGCAACGCTTAAAAGCAGAAGGAAATGAAACCGTGACTAACTGTCACGGTTTGAAAATGCTGGCACCCGATGGCAAAATGAGGATGACTGATGTTGCCGATACCGAACAGTTATTTAGGTTAATTCAATCCATCCCCTCACCCAAAGCAGAGCCCTTTAAATTGTGGCTGGCACAGGTGGCCTATGAACGCTTAGATGAAATGCAAGATCCGGAATTGAGTATTGACAGGGCATTGGAACAATACGTCAAATTAGGCTATAGCGAAAGCTGGATTAACCAACGCATCAAAAGCATTGAAATCCATAAGCAATTAACCAACGAATGGAAAAGCCGTGGCCTGAAAGAAGGGCAACAATTTGCCACATTAACTGATATTATAACCAAAGAATGGGCAGGCAAAACCACCAAGGAGTACAAAGTATTTAAAGGTTTAAAAAAGGAAAACCTTAGAGACAACATGACAAATACCGAGTTGATTTTAAACATGCTTGCCGAAGCTTCTACCAAAGATATTTCGGCAGCGGTGCAACCAAAAGATTTTGGTGAAAGTAAAAACGTAGCAAGGCAAGGAGGCAATGTGGCAAAAGTGGCAATGAAGGAACTGGAATCTAAAACGGGGAAAAAAGTTGTTAGCTCATTGAATGCTAGAAAAGTATTAGGCATTAAAAGTTCAAACTGAAAAGAAAGACAATGAGTAAAAAGGAATTATTTCCAACTGTCAATCCCCTGTTTAGTGAAATAAGGGAGCTGATAGAGCAAAGCCTACAGCAAGTAGCTGTTACGGTAAATTCGGCTATGAGTAGGCTTTATTGGCAAGTAGGTAAGCGGATAAATGAGGAGGTGTTAAACCTTGAGAGGGCAGATTATGGGGAACAAATTGTGCAGACACTGTCTGCACAATTAACTGCAGAGTATGGAAGAGAGATTGTCGCTACACTGTGGCGACAATTATCGGACAAATATGGCACCTCTTTTTCTGAAAAAACTTACGTAGAATGATGCAATTTGCCTCTGTTTTTCCCGATGAAAAGATTGTCGTATCACTGATACTACAATTAAGTTGGACACATTTACTAGCCATTATTCCTCTCCACGACTCTAAAATTCGCTTTAGCACAGAGTGCCAATCCAGAAGGCGAGTACTTTAATGCAACCTAATCAACTTCCGCAAACATCGACGTTGTCCGCAAGATCAACTTCAGCTCATAACTCATATTTATTTATAGACTATTACTAAGCCCTGAACTAAAAATTGAGCGGCTCCTAAATTTATTAATATTGACTTTTTTATCTCGTAAATGAAATCACCCAACATGAAAATCCTTTTTTCAATACTTTTCTTTCTTGTATTAATACCAGGTATTCAAGCTCAAAACGGACCGGAACCTGTAAGACTTACTGATATGTTACAAATCAAAACAGCAGCCAATATCAGTTTAAAAAAAGATGGATCTGCCGCTGTGTTTACCGTTACTTCAATTGTACCCGACGAAAAAAATAAGCTGGATTATAAATACGAAACACAACTATACCGGGTTGACGCCGATGGAAATGTAGCACCCATGCAGGTAACGTACGCTAAGGAAGGTGCTGGCCAGGCTACATGGAGCCCCGATGGAAAACAATTGGCTTTTGTACGTACGGTTGAGGAAAAGCCACAAATATTTTTGTTATATATGGATGGGGGCGAACCTTTGCAACTAACCAAATTTAAGTCGGGTGCTAATAATCCTAAATGGTCGCCCGATGGCAGGCAATTGTTGTTTTCATCTTCTGTACCATTTCAAACGTTATTAAAGGCTAATGCTACTGAAAAGAGTATGTATTTACCTGCATGGCCCTATGAAAAGCCGGGTTTTACAGGCAACGAAAATTTAATTTTCGACAGCTCCAGGGGTAACCCTGATGGTAACATCACAGACATAAGAAACTACCTGCAAAATAATGAAGCGGATAAGAAAGCTATCGTGCTGAACAAGCTCAACTTTCAAAACGAAATGGGCATATCCTCCGAAATGAATTTTAACCAGTTTTACAAAGTAAATGTTGTGGCAGGTGCTACACCTGTTGCGGTTATTCGCGGGTTTAACAGGTACAGCAATGTTGATTTTACCCCCGACGGAAAGCATTTAATTATTTCGGGTGATGTAGATTCACTGGAGAACCCGGATCGTTCGCTGGAGAACGAAATTTTTATAGCCGATGCCGATGGTAGGAACATAAAATTGCTACTAGGTGCTAAGGGGATAAGTTATACTAATGCCACCGTTTCTACTACGGGTAAATGGATGGCTTTTGTATATGGACCCACTTCATTTGTAAGTGTTCCTACACTTGCACTAATACCATTGAATGGTAGTGAGAAAGATATAGTGAACATAGAGTTTGACAGAAGTATTAATAGTATGAAGTGGAGCAGTGATGACCGCTTCCTCTATTTTTCGGGACCAAGTAATGGTGGTGCGCCATTATATCGGTTAAACATTTCAACAAAAAAAGTAGAGCAGCTCTCTGATGTAAACAGTGGCATTTTGAGTTTTGATATGGTAGGCAATAAAATTATTTTTTCAAAAACCGAAGTGGCCAACCCCTGTGAGCTGTACATGGCCGATGCAGATTTTAAAAATGTAAAACAGTTGAGCAACTTTAACGATTGGGTCAAACAAAAGAAGCTGTCCTTTCCTGAAAAGAAAACTTTTGTAAACGAGAAAGGGATGACCGTTGAATATTGGGTAATGAAACCAACAGATTTTTCAGCAGGTAAAAAATATCCATTGTTATTAAACATACATGGAGGACCATCAGCTATGTGGGGGCCGGGCGAACTGAGCATGTGGCACGAGTTTCAATATTTTGCTGCCAAAGGTTATGGAATTACATATGCCAATCCACGTGGTTCAGGCGGCTATGGGTTGGATTTTCTGAAAGGAAATATCAACGATTGGGGAGCAGGGCCAACCAGCGATGTGCTGACAGGCTTAGATAAAGCAGTTGCATTGGGATGGGCCGACACCTCAAAACTTTTGGTTACAGGTGGCTCCTATGCAGGTTACCTGGTGGCCTGGATCATAAGTCATGATAAACGTTTTGCTGCGGCTTGCTCTCAACGGGGCGTTTATGATTTGGCTACTTTTTTTGGTGAAGGAAATGCCTGGAGATTGGTGCCTAATTACTTTGGTGGCTACCCGTGGGAGGCAAAGACAAAAGAGATATTGGTAAGAGAATCTCCAATCACTTATGTAAGTAACATTACTACGCCCTATATAATTTTTCATGGTGGCAACGACCGCCGTACCGGGTTTGTACAGGGCGAAATGATGTACCGAAGTTTAAAAGTATTAGGGCGTCCTGTTGAGTATGTTGTGCACCCCGGTGCAACCCATGAAATAACCCGTGCAGGTGATAACCGTCAACGCATGGATCAAATGCTGAGGACTTATGAATTTTTTCAGCGGTACATAACAACCAAATAGTGTACTTAAATAAAGTAGTATAAAAAATACCCTGCCGGTATTATTTGCAGGGGATTTTGGGCAATAGATTACAGGCATCACGATAAAACTGAATACATGAAATCATTGGTTTGTACAACACCCGGACATTTGGAATATGCTGCAGGGGTTATGCCACTGCCAGAAAAAGGAAAGGCTATTGTCAGGATCAGGCGGATAGGTATTTGTGGTACCGATCTTCATGCTTTCGAGGGAACACAACCCTATTTTGATTATCCAAGAATTTTAGGCCATGAGCTTTCAGGTGAGTTGCACTCCTTTGATGATGCAACTGGTTTTACAGTAGGGGAGACCGTGACTTTTATTCCTTACTTCAACTGCGGCACTTGTGTTGCCTGCCGAAATGGTAAGCCTAACTGCTGCGTAACCTTAAACGTTTGTGGGGTTCACAGCGATGGGGGCATGGTAGAATACCTGTCAGTACCATCGTATGCATTAGTACATGGCAATGGGTTAAGCTTTGATGAACTGGCTTTGGTAGAGCCCCTGGCTATAGGGGCACATGGAGTGCGAAGGGCAGCTATCACTCCGGGAGAGTTTGTGCTGGTAATCGGGGCTGGTCCCATTGGACTGGGCACTATGGAATTTGCACGTATTGCAGGAGGTACTGTAATTGCAATAGATGTAAATGAAAACAGGTTGGCTTTTTGTAAAGACTATATTGGAGTACCTTATACAATTAATGCTCTTGATGAAGATGTCAGCGGGCAATTAGCTGCCATTACCAATGGTGAAATGCCTGCTGTTGTTATTGATGCCACCGGTAATTTAAAAGCCATCAACAATTCTTTCCAGTATATGACTCATGGTGCCAGGTATGTGCTTATCGGCCTTCAAAAAGGGGACATCAATTTTAATCACCCTGCATTTCATAAAAGAGAAGGCACCTTAATGAGTAGCCGCAATGCAACCCGGCAAGACTTTGAGCATGTTATAAATTGTATTAAAAATAAACTGGTAGATCCTGTTACTTACATTACACATAGGGTAAACTTCGACCAGGTGAAAGAGCAGTTTGAAAGTTGGTTAAACCCCGCAAATGGTGTTATAAAGGCAATAGTAGAGGTGGGGGATTGAATAAATAAAGCCTTTATTTTTCTTTGTAACCAGATGTTTAAGATTATTTTGAAATCTATTCTTTCAAATCAACTCAATTTTCTTTGTGGCTAAAACTCTCAGGGCAGACGTATCTAAATTTTTTCGCCTTTGATTTTTAAACCGGGATTGAATTAGTGTCTTTATAGTCCCGATAGGTACTATTGGTGGGTAGAAATGTTTTAAATAGCATGAAGCGTTCTGATAGGAACGCCTTCTGTTCTTTAATGTAATATTTTCTACCAACGAGTTGTGCCTAAAGGCACAGTAAAAGGATAATAATAATTAAGATGCGTTTGCCCTGCTAAAGCCCTTCCATTTCTCTGTGGTTAATTTCTTTTACAACAGAGGGCACGGAGAAAAATGCAACGTAAAGAACACATGGAAAATAAGAGTTTCGTTTTTATGCAGCCTCTGAGAAGCAAATATTAAAGTGTTGAGCAAGTTTGCCTGTTTCGATTTGATGGTTGCATGATCGGAACCCCAATTATTTTATTTGCATGCTCCCATAATTTCTTTTAAAAGGTTTGCTTATTCTCAACCAGTGTTTTATTCAAACATCTTTAATCAAACCTTAACTAAACTGGTTTGTTGGTTATTACAATTTGCGCTTTTTTCGCGGCAATTAACTTTCTTTGACATCTTACTGTATTTACAATGGAAACATCCAAAACTAGTGGTGTGCGTGTTTCACTAATACGCACATTAGAACTTATACGACTAAAACGTGGGGAGATATACTCTATATATTTCTTCGCCATTATGTATGGCTTATTACAACTAAGTATTCCCCTGGGAATACAAATGATTATCAATTTTGTACAGGCCTTTACCTTTAGCACAAGCCTTTGGGTTTTAATAGGATTGGTAATTGCTGGCGTGGTAGTAAGCGGGTTTTTCCAGGTAACGCAATTGCGATTGATTGAACGCATCAATCAAAAAATATTTGCACGCTATGCATTTGAGTTTACTTTTCGTATACCCAAACTTGATATGAAAAGTGTGGACCATTATTATCTTCCCGAAATTGTTAACCGTTTCTTCGATACAGTAAGTGTTCAAAAAAGCCTTGGCAAACTTCTCATCGACCTGCCAACTGCTTCTATCCAAATTTTATTTGGCATTATCCTGCTTTCATTTTACAACACGGTGTTTATACTGTTTGGTATCGTACTGCTACTTATCCTTTTCCTTATAATTTATTTTACCAGCAGGCGTGGTATTGCTACCAATCTTGAAGAGAGTAACTACAAATATGATGTGGGAGCATGGCTGGAAGAATTGGCCAGGGCTTACCGAACTTTTAAATACGGCCTGAATGACAATCTTCATTTAAGGCAAAGCGATAAGCTCATTGCCGGTTACCTTAGTGCACGCAACAATCACTTTAAAGTATTGCTTACCCAGTATTGGTCGTTAATAGGGTTTAAAGTCTTAATTACTGCATGCATGCTGATTGTTGGGGCTTTGCTGGCTATAAACAATCAAATAAATATTGGCCAGTTTGTAGCTGCTGAAATTGTTATACTGATGATGATGGGCTCGGTAGAAAAATTAATTTATAGTCTTGATAATCTCTACGATCTTCTTATAAGTATCACCAAGCTTAGCAAGATTATAGAAATGCCATTGGAGCGTAACGGCACTATAAAGTTTGATCCTGAAGGTAAAGGGGTCGATATAAAAGTCAAAGACCTTTCTCTTAATTTTGACGATTCGCCAGATGTTTTACAAAAAATATCGTTTCATATAGCTGGCAGTAGCAAAGTTTGTGTTATGGGCCAGGAGGGTGCAGGCAAAAGCGTTTTACTTAGAATTTTAACCGGCTCTTACAGCGATTTTAGCGGCTCTGTATTAATAAACGACATCCCTGTTAACAATTACGACAATAGAACATTGCACCAGCACACAGGGGTAATTTTAAACGACCAGGATATTTTTTATGGAAGTGTTTTGGACAATATAACCTTAGGTAATAGTGCTATTTCCCTGTCTGATGTTACCCGGCTTGCTGCCATTACTCAATTTGATCAGCACCTTACAAATCTTTCTGATGGGTACAATACCATATTAGATGTTGCCGGCAGCAGGCTTGGCAAATCCAGTATTCAAAAGTTATTATTGATGCGTGCCCTTATACATAAACCTAAACTGCTTTTATTAGAAAATCCCTGGAGCGCTTTGAATAATGAAAGTAAGGACAGCATTGAAAATTTCATGCTGCACCACATGCAGCCTACTACAGTAATTGTAGCAACCAACGACCAGGCTTTTGCTGAACAGTGCGATATGATCATTTTGCTTGATAAAGGAATGATTAAAGCCATAGGTAAGCCACACGAAGTTTTTAATGTATTAAATTAAGAAGCATGCAGGTTTTAGACGAGATAATAGAAATCGAAACAGGTTACAAAATACAAAGCACTAATAAAATTTATTTTAGTAGCTATCATAAACGCTTAAAGACATGGCTGATTGTTATGATGGTTTTGCTATTCTTAATTTTGTTTCTTCCATGGACACAAAACATACGAGCCAGCGGCACTGTAACCACCTTGTACCAGTCACAGCGTCCGCAAGAGTTAAATGCTATCATTCCCGGTAGAATAGTAAAGTGGTTTGTAAAAGAAGGGGATTATGTAAAGAAAGGCGACACCCTTATTTTGCTGGCCGATGTTAAAGACGATTATCTTGATCCCAAACTTGTTGCAAGAACGCAGGAACAGTTGCAGGCCAAACAACAAAAAATTGGTTTTTATACTGATAAAATAAATACAACAGGCGGGCAGATCAATGCAATGGAAGCTACCCGCGAATTAAAAATAAGTTCTCTTAAAAATAAGATTCAGCAACTGCGCCGCAAGGTGCTCAGCGATTCGGCAGAACTGAATGCGGCCATTATTGATAAAAATATTGCAAGTGAACAGTTTGACAGGGCAAAAAGCATGCATGCTGATGGTATTATTTCGCTGGTTGATTTTGAAAGAAGAACGGCATCGTATCAAAAGGCTGTTGCTGCCGAAACAGAAAAGCTAAATAAGTTTTACAACACCAGGCAGGACCTTACAATAGCACAAATTGACATTAATAGTGTGCAGCAGGAAACAGCCGAAAAGGTAATGAAAGCTAAAGGCGATCAAGCCTCTGCACAAAGCGATATGGCGGGCACTGCAGCCGAAGTTTCCAAGCTTGAAAACCAGGTATCCAATTACCTGATCCGCGGTACCCAGCTTTGGCTAATTGCGCCCCAGGATGGACAGGTAGTTAATGCAGTTAAAGCCGGTATAAACGAGATTGTTAAAGAAGGCGAGATGATTGTGCAGGTAGTGCCCTCCAACATTAATTATGCTGTTGAAATTTTTGTTAAACCAAACGATCTTGTTTTGGTAGATACCGGTCAAAAGGTGCGTTTTATTTTTGACGGTTTTCCTGCTGTTGTTTTTTCGGGCTGGCCTGATGCAAGCCATGGCACCTTTAGCGGAAAAGTAATTGCGGTTGAACAAAATCGTAACGACAACGGCTTGTTTAGGTTGCTGGTAACCGAAGATAAAAATGAACGTAATTGGCCTGGAGATTTAAAGCTGGGAACAGGAGCTGTTGGATTTGCCTTACTTAAAGATGTGCCTATTTGGTATGAACTATGGCGGCAGATAAACGGTTTTCCTGCTGATTACTATAAGCCCATTGGTAATGTGAAAGCCGGCAAAAAGTAAAAGAGCAAGCATTTGAAAAAACCTGGACTCAAGTTAAGTAACTGATAATAAAATTACAAGCCTGGTGCTGATACCCTAAGGCTCGTAAACAAACTCCATGAACCCGATGCATTACTTGTTACAGTTGAAGAGTGCGACGCAACGATGTACCAAACTTATTCAACCGTTGATTACCAAAAAACTATCCAGGTGGGTATTACTGGCTTGTTTATGTCTTGTAAATGCTACCTGTACGGTTTTTGCCCAGCAACCTGTTTTAACATTAGACAATGTATTTACAATAGTTCGCAACTTCCACCCTGTAGCAAGGCAGGCAGGCCTAAGTGTGGATAGCGCAAGGGCCAGTATACTTGCTGCAAGAGGTGCATTCGATCCTATGCTATATGTTACCAACCAACAAAAGACTTTTGATGGAAAAAACTACTATTTCTATACAAATCCTGAATTAAAAATTCCTACCTGGTACGGTGTTGATGTTAAGGCCGGGTTGGAAGATAATGGAGGCGATAGGTTAACCAATGAAGCAACTGCTGGCAGGAGCAGCTACGTTGGGGTAAGTATTCCATTTTTAAAAAACCTGCTTACAGATAAAAGACGCACCACGCTTGAACAGGCCAAAATTGTGATCAGGCAAAACGAAGCTGCAAGAATGAATGAATTAAACAACCTGTTGTACGATGCAGCCTCGGCCTATTATACATGGCTGCAAGACTACCAGGTGTACAACGTTATCAAAAATGTAATTACCATTAATGAACAACGGTTACAATTGGTTCGCCAGTCTTTTATGGGTGGCGACAGGGCCGCTATTGATACAATAGAGGCTTTAACCCAATTGCAAAGTTTTCAATTTTTAGCAAGCGAAGCGCAGTACAGGTGGATTGCATCCGGACTGGAGTTATCTAATTTTTTGTGGTTAGAAAACGAGCAGCCCTATCAACTAACCACATCCATTGTTCCCGACACCAGCTTGACCGCTGTAAACGTTTTGCAATATCCTGTTCCTGCTCTGCCGGATGTGTTGTTACAGGCACAGGCAAATCATCCTAAAATTCAAACCTTTGATAGAAAGCTGGAAGCTTTGCAGGCCGAGCGAAGATTAAAGTTTCAAAGCCTGTTACCGGCGCTCAACTTCAACTATAACTTTTTAAATAAAGGCTACGAGCCTTGGAAAGGGTTGGGACAGAATTTGTTTGAGAACAACTACAAGTATGGAATTGAATTTGGGTTGCCTTTGTTTTTAAGGCAGGGAAGAGGCGATTATAAGATTGCCAAAATAAAAATCAGGACAACAGACCTGCAAAAGGACCAGGCGGCTTTAGAGATAGAAAACAAAATTCGCACTTACTACAATCAACTGTTAGCCCTTCGGCAACAGGTAAAAATATACGAGGATGCAGTGGAGAATTATAACAGGCTACTGCAGGCAGAAGGAGTAAAATTTTCGATAGGTGAAAGCAGTTTGTTTTTATTGAACAGCCGGGAGAATAAAGTACTTGAGGCAAAGCAGAAAATGCTGGAGTTGAAGACGAAATTTTTTAAAGTATTGGTAGCATTGCAGTGGGCCGAAGGAAGCCTGGCTTCAGCAAAACGGTATTAATGCCGTTACCGGTTTTATGCTTCACATTAGATATTTTTATGCAATCTTTTTTTAAACTGAAAACATTGCTATGGTAAAAACAATCGTCTTTTTGTTGGTTTTTATGCAAATGACTTTCTTTAAAGTTGATGCACAAAACCAGGCAAAAGCTACTGGCAATAATCTTGTTTTAAATAAAGCTCAAGGCCAAAAACCCCGCAATGTTGTCTTTATTTTAACCGACGATCACCGGTATGATTTTATGGGTTTTACCGGCAAGTTGCCCTGGTTAAAAACGCCTAACATGGATAGGCTTTTTAAAGAAGGTGCCTATTTTAAAAATGCCTTTGTAACTACGTCTCTTTGTTCGCCCAGCAGGGCATCTATATTAACCGGTGCTTACTCGCATGTACATACCATTGTTGACAATGCGTCGCCGGAACCGCCGGGTAATATTTACTTTCCGCAATACCTGCAAAAGGCAGGATACCAAACTGCTTTCTTTGGTAAATGGCATATGGGTGAAGAAGCAGCAGCTGATAACCCACGTCCGGGCTTTAACCATTGGGAAAGTTTTAAAGGGCAGGGAGTCTACTACAATCCCACACTTAATATAGATGGTAAACCCGTTACTTATAAAGATTCAACATACATAACTGACTTGCTAACCGAACATGCAGTAAGCTGGCTAAAAGAAAGGGATAAATCCAAACCGTTTTTCCTGTACTTATCGCATAAAGCGGTACACATGCCAATGGCGCCAGCCAAAAGACACAAGGGTATGTATAATAATATGAAATATGTTTTGCCGCCCACGTATTATCAAACCTTATCTGACGAGTACAAAAAGCTGGATTGGCCTGAGTGGGTAAAACAACAACGATATAGCTGGCATGGCGTAGACTATCTGTACCACACCCATCAACCAATTGAAGAATTGGTGCAGACTTATTGCGAAACGCTAATGGGAGTTGATGAGAGCGTTGGCTCTGTAATGGAGTACCTGAAAAGCGAAGGCCTCGACCAAAATACACTCGTGATTTATATGGGCGATAATGGGTTTAGCATGGGTGAACATGGCTTGATTGATAAAAGGCATTTTTATGAAGAATCAGTTAAGGTTCCCTTTTTAGCTTATTGTCCTGAATTGTTTAGCGGCGGGCAAACCATTACTAAAATGGTGCAGAATATTGATGTGGCACCAACTATTTTAAGCGTTGCCGGTTTACAGCCGCCGGCATCTATGCCGGGCAAATCATTTATTCCATTACTAAAGGGTGATGCAACTGTTTGGAGAGACAAAATTTTCTACGAATATTTTTGGGAGTATGATTTTCCGATGACACCGACTGTTTTTGGTGTGCGGACAGATAAATTTAAATACATACGCTACTACGGTATTTGGGATACCAACGAATTGTACGACCTGGAGCATGATCCCAATGAATCTGTAAACCTGATTAACAACCCGGAATACAAACCAGTTGCAGATAAAATGACCAAAGAGTTGTTTGAATGGTTGAACGAAACGAAGGGTATGCAGATACCATTAAAAGAAATCAACAACCGGCAGGCATTCGGCGATTACCGCCATCGCATGGGTGCAAAATCTCCTGCTGCTGATAAACATTAAGGCTTTGTATGGAATGCAATGTTTGAATCATATTTTTTAAAATAACCGCAACTCCGAAGTATATAAACCTCGCCACTTACTTGAAAGATCCCGTTTGAGAATACGATCTACAAGACTGTATTAGCGAACGGGTTTTTATGAAC
>JBBQVY010000099.1:0-16578 GCA_038211085.1 Chitinophagales bacterium
AATAATATCTTCAGGGCACAGCTATCTAACAGCAGCGGAAGCTTTACCAACCCGGTAAATATTGGAAGCTTAACAAGTAATACTGCCGATACTATTGTAGCTACCATTCCTTCCAATACGCCTGCCGGTTCAGCTTATAGAATTCGCATTATTGCCACTTCGCCATTTGATACGAGTGCCGCAAATAATGGCAACATTACTATTACCCGTGTTCCTGAACAATACTTCTACCCATCTGGTAACAATCCTGTTTGTACCTCAACCCAGGGCTATGTAATTACCGGCTCCGCCGGAGTGGGGGCTAAGTATACCTGGCAATTATCAGGTGGTGGAACCGTTACCGATACAACCGGCGGCATTGCCTCAGCTAATGTAAACTGGACTACTGCAGGTTTGTTTACGTTAACTGCCACAGCGTCTAATTTCTGTGGCAACGGGTATGTAAACAATATCCAGGTGAGGGTTTACACAAACACACCTTTGTTAAAACCAACTATAAGCGAATCAGGTAGCTACCTGTACGCAACAGGTCCAACGGGCACCGAGGAGGTGGCGGGGTATCAATGGTACAAAGAAGGTGTGTTAATTAGTGGAGCAACCAATAGTTATTACTACCCTTCAACTAATTATGGCAATTACACAGTTGCCTTTACAACACCTTGCGGTATCGGCCCTGCATCGGGTATATACATTTATAGCAACAGGAAAAATCAAACCATCACCTTCCAGCCTCAACCCACATTAACCTTTGGAACTCCTTACTACTTAATACAGGCAAGCGCTAGTTCTTCTTTGCCAGTTGTATATACCGTTCAATATGGACCTGGTTCTATTGTGGGTGATACTTTATTCATAAACGGTGCCGGGGTTATTTCTGTCAGGGCATTCCAGGCCGGAAATAGTGAATGGTATGAGGCCTCGCAGTCTGCAAATTTCACCATTGGAAAGGGTGCTGCCACCATCAATCTTACCAATCTTTTACAACCTTACACGGGTACACAAAGGGTAGTTGGCGTAACTACAAATCCTCCCGCACTTTCAGTTACTACAACTTATAACGGCAGTACTACTGCACCGGTTAATGGTGGTAAGTATGAAGTAATTGCTACAATCAATAATTCGAACTACACCGGCACTGTTACTGATACACTGGTCGTAACCAAAATAAACCAGACAATTACCCTTGGCGCCATCAGCGAAAAGACTGCTGGTGACCCTGCCTTTGCCGTAAATGCCGCTGCTTCATCCGGGTTGCCGGTTACCTATAGTATTGTTACAGTTCCTGCATCGGGGGTTGCAACGATTTCCGGAAACCTGGTTACTGTTACAGGTGTTGGACAGGTAACCGTTACTGCCACACAACCCGGTAATCAGAATTATAATTCAATTTCAACATCAGCGGCATTTAATGTTAAAGCACCGGTTGCAAAAGATATACTAGTGCTGCAAATTGTTTCGCCTGCCAATAGTTGTGTACTGTCAGAAGCCGAACCACTGGTAGTAAAATTATTTAATTCAGGTACTGAAACTGCCACCAATTTTGATGTATCCTACCAGGTTGATAACGGCAATGTTGTTACACAAAAATTCAGTGGATCGTTAACACCGGGCAACAGCCAAAACTTTACGTTTACCCAGGCAATGGATCTTTCTGCTTTCAAACCATACCAGTTAATTATTTACAGCGCATTAACAGGGGATGAAAGAAAACAAAATGATACGCTCCGCAGCGCCATTACCCATTATACACCAACTGCAAAAGGTACATCGCCGGATATATCTATTTGCAACGGAGTGCAGGCAACCATAAGCTCTTTTGGAGGTGTTACATACCTGTGGAATACCCCAGCAACGACAGCTGTAATTAAAGTAAGCCCTACCACCAGTACAACCTATAAAGTTGATATTACCGATGCCAATGGATGTAAAGAAACCGACTCGGTAAGGATCACAGTCTTCCCGGCCCTTACTGTTCCTGTAATAACCACCGTTAAAAACAATCTATGCTTTGGTGATTCTGTATTGCTAACAACAAACATTGCAGGTAAAGTGCAGTGGTTTAGAAGAATTAATAACGAAGAATTGAAATTGGACTCTGCTATTACTTATGCAGCTAAAGTCGCCGGAAGTTATTTTGTTCGTTACGCCAGTGCAAATGGTTGTACAGCCCAGTCGCAACTTTTTGAAGTAAACATCTCCCCTAAACCAACCATAAGTGCAATACCGGCTGCAGCGCTTTGCCTGGGCGATACCATAACGCTTTCCGTTGCAAATGCTACAACATTCACCTGGAGTAATGGAAGCACTCGCGATACCGCACGGGTGCATCCGCAGGTGTCAACCATGTTTTATGTAAATGGAACTTATGGCTCGGGTTGCCAATATACCGACAGTATTTTTGTAACTGTAAATGCTGCAATAGCACCCTCTGTTGTTTCTAATTTAGTGCCTGCAAATAATGTATTAAACCTCGATCCGTCGGTAACGGTTTCATGGGCACCTGCTACAAATGCGGCCTTTTACGATTTGTATGTTTGGAATTTTGGGGAAGTAAGGCCTTCCGCACCAATTTATCCTAACGTAAATGTAATTAGTGTACCCTTGAATCTTTCCTTAGGCAAATCATATAACTGGCAGGTGATAGCAAAAAATACCTGCTTCTCTACCCCTGGGCCGGTTCAAACATTCTCTACCTCTTCTCTACCCGACCTGATTGTAAACAGTTATGCCATTCCGGATAATGCCACTGCAAATGGTAAAATAACTATTAATTGGGAAGTGAAAAACATAGGCGATGGTGGAACAAAAGAGAAAAAATGGAAAGATTATATATGGCTATCTGCTGACCTTGATTTACGGAATGCTGATGATTTTCCATTAGGAGCATTTGATAACCTGACCTATCTGAACCCCGGTCAGTCTTATTTGCAATCTAAGCAAATTCAATTGCCACAGGGCATTACGGGTACCTATTACCTGTTTATAATTACCAATGCAAACGATGCCTATTGCTGGAACCTTGTTGGTGAAGTTTGTGCAACTAATAGGGGACATCACTCTATATCTTTTGCTGAAACCAATACACAGAACAATTTTATTTACAAACCCCTAACGTTAACGCTTCCACCGTTACCGGACCTTACAATAGAAAGTGTTGGTACACCCACTGATGTATTCTCCGGAGATAGTATTACCGTTCAGTATAAAGTAAGGAATATTGGCGATGCACCTGCTGTGGGCGAATTGAAACAACCATTGGTATGTCCTCCAAACCAGGTGATAAACCAGCATTATTGGAGAGACAATATTTACATTTCAAAAGACCCGGTATTTAGTTACACAACGGCTCGTTTGTTAGCCGAAGCACCTGTACGTTTGGGCACGTTTACGCAAACGCCTTGCAAAGTAACTGGTGATACATTAAAAGTTGACAGCACTTACAACAACGCAGTAAGGGTAAAAATTCCATACGAGTACAATGGCACCTACTACATTCATGTAGTTGCTAATATGAAGGGTTTCTTTGAGCCGTTTACACAAAATAATTTCTTAAAAAGCGACAGCATCAGAGTGTTGGTGACACCGCCTGCCGACCTGGTAGTAAATTCAATAACGTTGCCTGCAACTGCCACAGCAAACGATAATATACAGATAGGTTTTACCGTAGGAAATGAAGGAGCTAATCCACCAAGAGAAACCTCGTGGACAGATAGGGTTTACCTTAGCAGGGAACCTACATTTGGGCCGCAGGCCATACTGCTGGGCAGTGAATCGCATTACCAGCCTCCTTCTGATCCACTTAATAATGGTAAAACTTACACGGTATCAACTTCCTTACATATACCGAAAGAATTTGTTGGAACATATTATGCCTATGTGGTTACCGATGCGTTGAATGATGTATTTGAATTCAATAACGATAATAATAATACGAGAAGAAGTGTAGGCCAGGTAAATATTTTAGTTGGTGACCGGGCTGATTTAATTGTAAACAACATATCGCTTCCGGATTCCATAACCAGTGCTAAACCATTCATCGTTAAATGGGAGGTTAAGAATATTGGAGACAAATCTACCGGTACTTTCAACTTTACTGATAGGATTTTCTGGTCGCGACAAAAGACTTTCAATGCTGGTTCTGCGCAATTGGTTGGATCATATACACACACTTTGCCCATTGGCGTAAATGAAACGAGTGCTGGCTCTGCCGTGGTAACCCTTACTTTATCGGTAAAAGATTCACTATTCTTTTTTGTAGTGACAGACTTTACAGACAATGTTTTTGAAAAGGTTGAAACAAACAACACTTTGTTTGCGTCAATTGGCTCAAAAGGAATACCACCGGTAATTACCATACCCCCTGTTATAACCGAACCGATTGTACTTAAAAATGCAGTAGACCTGCAGCCGGTTTCTTTAGTAATAAGTGCCCAGGTTAATGCGGGCCAGCAATACCCTGTGCAACTGAGCATTAAAAACAACAGTAGTTTATCAACGTCTAATTACTGGTACGACCAGTTATTTTTATCGAAGGATAGTGCGCTGGATATAAACGATCTCTTCCTGAACTCAGTTGCTAAATCCGGGTTGTTGGGTAATCAAACCTATTCAAACAATAGCAATATTACCCTACCAAATGGCATATCAGGTAAGTACTTTATTGTGTTGGTTGCCGATGGAAACAATTCAGCTTTTGATACTATTCGCAATAATAACTACCTGTACATTCCAATCAATGTGGTACTGTTGCCGCCGGCCGATTTGGTTGTTAAAAACCTGGTTGTGCCACCATCAATGTATGCGGGACAAGAGTATAAAATTTCGTATGAAGCCACAAATAAAGGTGCCGGAGACATAGCCACTGGCCTTTCGTGGACGGATATGATTTACGTAAGCGCTTCACCAACGGCTGCTGTAAACAGTGTATTGATTGGATCTAAAACCAGGTCTGGTTTATTAGCCGCAGGAGCTGGATATAAAGACACCATCACCGTTAAAATTCCACCTAGTTTTTCAGGTAATTACTACGTAGTGGTAGTTGCAGATGGGTCTAATACAATTTACGAAACAGACAAGGTTAATAACAGACTATCTGCTATCACACAAATAAATGTTTCAAGTCCCGCCGACCTTATAGTAAGCAATATAACAGTACCAGGCAGTGCCCTGTTGGGCGATACCATCACCGCCAGCTACACTGTTAAAAACCAGGGTTCCAATACGGCAGCAGGTAACTTAAACGATGCTGTTTACTTCTCAAAAAATCAAACATTTAATGCGCTGCAATCTACCTTGTTTGGAACAGCCCTGCATAATGTATTATTGACCCCGGGTAAAGACAGTTCCTTCATTATCACTAACAGTCTTGAGGCATTATTCCCTGGTGATTATTTTGGAATTGGAAGAACGAATATTCTACAAACTCTTTCAGAAGATAACCTAACTAATAACACAACTGCGTCCAATAAAGTGATGGAAGTGGGAGTGAGGCAGCTTCTTTTGAATGTACCATCAAAGACCAGCCTGCGTACTTCAACCAACAGGTATTATCGCATAGAAGTAACTGCAGGATTAGACATGGTGGTGGATATGACCGGCAACAATGGAGCCGCACACAACGAGTTTTACCTGGCTTATAACCGAATTCCAACACCAAACGACTATGATGCAAAGGGAAACCTTACGCAACAGGCCAATCAACGCATCATTTCACCTGATACAAAGTTGGGCAATTATTACCTGCTCGTTACTTCAACCTACGATCCGGGCAACCAGGAAATTACTTTATTGGCAAGAGCCTTGTCGTTCTCTCTAACTTCTGTTAAACCAAATGTTGTTGGACAAGGAGAAGTAACTACTGCCATTGAGGGTGCAGGTTTTAGGGCAGGTGTTCAGTTTAAATTGATGAAAGGAGCTGATGTCATCACCGCAGGTACCGTTCAAAAAATAAACCTGGTCAGCAGCATGGAAGCGAATGTTTCATGGGATTTTACCAATGTACCTTTGGGTACATACGATCTTGTTGCCATCAACCCTGGTAATATTCAAACCAAACTAAACAATGCTATTACGGTTCAAAAATCAACCGGCTACCAGTTAGATTATTATGTAGCGGCACCACAAGTATTACGTATAGGAAGAAATGCATTTTACACCTTCAACTTTAAAAATACGGGTAATGTTGACGTGCCTTTTGTTCAGGCACAAGTGGTCATTCCAGCTTCTTCCAACCTGGCTAAATTAAGTACCGAAGGCAATGTAAAAACCAGGCAGCAGATGAACCCTTATGGCGATACGCTGCATTTCGAAAACTATGCAACGCTTGGTGGCTTTAAGCTTATACCATTCTTTACCCGCAACTTTAAAGCTGGCGAGCAATTTAGTGTGACGATGTTGCTTGATAAGTTTACCCCTGGCACTTATTCAGTGGGTGCAGGTGCCGAAGGGTTCTCAGTTAAAGAGTTTGTACAGAAACAGTACAGCACTATTGAAGAAATGCGGAACATAGAACTGAACGATCCGGGACATTTTGCAAAGAGCCCTGCGTTTACTCAACTGGCAAATAATAAGCTTCAGTTCAGGCAGGTTGTATTGAATGAATACTTTAAGATGGGTATTCTGAACCCAGCCGATACCATTGGGGTGGATGGCGAATGCGCAGGTTGCGGACTTGGATTAAATGATAACAGCAATGTTGCCTTCAACCCCGGCAACAGTCCCGGCTTATTAAATGTTGTTTCTACTGTTTTTGGTCCGGGCCAAACCTACCTGTGGGAAATTAACAATTATGCCTCTGCTGCCGGTAATAATCCCGGGTGGGATTTAATTAAGGCAGCCGGCACTATTGATATAACTGCCACGCAAGCCAATAAATTCATCATTAAAGTTTCGTCACTATCACTAAGTAATACACCGGGTTACCTGGCAGGGTGGTACCCTGGCGTTGACCGCTGCTGGCCCATTGCCATCGCAGCCGGTGGCATCACCAACTTCAATGTCAACAAGTTTACCATTGACCTGGCTAGCTTTATATCTGTAAACAATTTGTATGGCGGAAGTTTCTCCGTATCGCTACATGGAACAGATACATTAATGCTTTGCTTTACGGCATTTGTTCCGGGTGTTGGTCAGCCAGGCGTTCCGGGCGGACAAGGTGGTTTAGGACAGCCCGGTAGCCCCGGTGGACCTGGTGGACCGGGTAATGGGTCAACACCTCCGGGTCCTGGTGGCCCGGGTGGTCCTGGTGGACCTGGTGATGGTATTACACCTCCGGGTCCTGGTGGTCCCGGCGGTCCGGGAGGCCCTTCTGGTCCGGGCAGTACTGGTCCTGGCGGTCCGGGCGGCACGGGTGGTCCCGGAGGAACAGGTGGTCCGGGAGGTCCGGGTGGTCCCGGAGGTCCAGGCGGTCCTGGTGGTCCAGGGGGTCCTGGTCCTGGCCCGGGTGGTCCCGGAGGTCCGGGTGGTCCGGGCGGTCCCGGCGGTCCGGGTGGTGGTCCTGGTGGTCCTGGTGGTCCGGGTGGTCCTGGCGGTCCTGGTCCGGGTGGTCCTGGCAGTCCCGGAAGCCCTGGTGGTCCTGGTAGTCCTGGCGGTCCTGGTGGCCCCGGCGGCGGACCTGGTGGTGGTCCTGGTGGTCCGGGCGGCCCGGGTGGTCCAGGTGCACCATGTACACCTCCTCCTCCAAACTTCTTATTATGCCAGGGTATTCCGTGGTTGGTAGGTTGTGGTCTCACTGGTTATGGTTGTTACAGCTTGTTTGTTTCTGGTGGCACTGCTTTAGGTGCAGCTGGTGGTGCAGCAGCCTTTGGGGTAGGTGCATTCTTTGGTGCTGCAGCAGGTTCAGCTGTCGGAGCCTTTGTAGCAGGATACGTATGCGGTTCGGGTGCAGTTACTTGTTTAACAGGTAATCTTACATTGCCTGGTAAAGCGGTTAAATGGCTCTTATGCAATCCGGTTGTTGCTTCATGCGACCCTAATGAAATTCAGGGCCCTGCCGGATATGGTCCATATAAAATGGTGGCTAAAAAGGAAACCATGACGTACACCATCCTTTACGAAAACGCTCCTGATTTTGCTACTACGGCAGCACAGCGTGTAAGGATCAGGCAACCGTTGGATGCCAATGTAAATGCAGGAAGTCTGACACTTGGTAATTTTGGATTTGGTAATTATGTATTCAATGTTCCTGTAGGATTGTCTAATTACACCACTACATTAAATCTTGCCGATTCTTTAGGCTTTAATGTACAGGTTACCGGGGGTCTTGACATAGTTAACAGAGAGGTGTTCTGGGTGTTCCAGTCTATTGATCCATTAACAGGCCTTCCGCCAACTGATCCGTTTGCTGGATACCTTGCCATTAATGACTCAACTGGTAAGGGAGAAGGGTTTGTAAGCTATAACATCAAACCTGGTGGCGGTACGGTAACCGGCGACAGCATAGTTGCCAAAGCACAAATCGTATTCGATATCAATCCTCCTATTGTAACCAATACTTACGTCAATATAATAGATGCGGTATCTCCGGTATCGTCCATAATTGCTACTTCGCTTGAGGTGCAGGAAAATACATTGATCTCCCTCTCCGTTACGGCTGTAGATGATTTGGGTGGAAGTGGCTTGAAATCGGTGTACGAATTATATTACTCTGAAAATGGTGGACCATTTATTAGGTATGATAGCACCTTTAGCAGTACCAATTTTAGTTTTGCCGGCAAGCCGGGAAGTTTGTATTGCTTCAATATTATAGCTACCGACAATGTGGGTAACAGGGAGCCTATGAAGGAAGAGTGCAATGTTTCGGTACGGTTGAATGGTGGTTCATTACCTGTAACCTGGTTGTACTTTACAGGCCAGCAGGCTGGTAAAGACATTGTACTTAACTGGGCAACTGCAAGCGAATTAAATACGGCGAGGTTTGTAATTCAAAGGTCTGTAGACGGAAGAACATTTACTGACATCGGTAAGGTAACTGCTGCCGGTAACAGTTCGATAACGCATGTGTACGACTTTACTGATGCTAATGCTGCACAATTGAATCAGCCAAGATTGTATTATCGCCTGCGGCAGGAAGATAAAGATGGAGGTTATACCTATTCGTTAATTGTTCCCATACAAATTTCGTTAGGTGGAGCACAGTTATTGGTGAAGGCTGTTCCAAATCCGTTCAACAATCAATTGTCATTTGTAATTAACAGCAACAGTCAAAATACTTCAAGAACTGATAAAGCAGAATTGTATACGATTGATGGTAAGTTATTGTACACCCAATCAATAACAGGTTGGATCAATAATTCCCGGATACAAATTAGAAGCATACCAAGGTTAGCAAATGGTATGTATGTATTAAAGGTTTATGTAAATAACGAGATTGTAAATATTAAGGTAGTAAAACAGTAAATAGCTACATCACCTTCCAAAACGTCTCTTCATTGTTCGTAGAAAAGAGGAGAGGTTGTCAACACGGGTTGGCAACCTCTCCTTTGTTTAGTTTAATCGTCTTCTATCCTGAAATCCATAAACTTTTTTGGTTTGGTTTTTATACTCTTTGCAGCTCTAAGTTTTTAAAATTATTTCAGCAGTTTTTTCCTGTTTTCTGCACTTTTTAAAACCGTGCTCTGAAACCCTTGATTTTACTGAGTTGAATTTTACAATTGGGAGTTGCAAGGCAAGAAATAGTCGTATTTACTTATTTGTAGTTGTCGGCAAAAAGAAAAGACTGAAAGGCCGATACACCTCAGCCCTGGGTGCAGCCCAGGGACTATGCCCCGGCGTGAGCAACCAGCTCTGAAGGGGCGGAACACCCTCGTTTACAGTTGTTGCATATACTAACATCTCGCAATCAAATTAACAAGCCACTAGCGTATTTTGTACAGTCGTTTATTTCAAAATGAGAATACGACCGATAAGTACTGTCTCGCCCTATCAGGGCTTATAAAATGAATGCTAATTGTGTCCGCGGGCTTCACCCGCGGCCAGGTTGTCTCGGCCTTTCTGGCCTGGCTGATCTCGGCGGGCCTTAGTTTTTCAGGGAGTTGCAACACTGAAAACAGGAGGTTGGCTACCCCTCCTTCATTTACTTTACTTCAGCAGTTCTTTCAATTCATCAGCAGATACATTCAGCACTTTTGCTTTAGGCAGGCGTCGTGTAAGCTCACGCCAGTTGGCATCCACAGCATATATCTTCATGAGCATTTGTTTAGCTTCTGCAATCTTTTTATTGTTGGCAAGCGTAATAGCTGTCCAGTATTTCATCTCCACATTTACCGGAAACATTTTCATAGCGGTGCTATATTCCTTCATAGCTAAAACCATATCATTTTTTTCTGTAGCCAGGTCGCCTTTATCCATGTGCTCATACGCCCTGAACAAACGTAACAACCTGTCCATCTCTTTTAATGGAGCAACGTTATCATCAACCCTAAGGTCAATCAGGCGATCGTTCCAGGGTGCCTCTGTTGCTTTGCCTGCAACTACCAACAATGCTGCAGATTGTTTTCCTCTAATATCGCCACCGGCACCCTGGGCAGCTTGCAGGGCTGCCAAAACTCTTTCAGCCAAAGGCTTTCCCTCACTTGCTTCAAAGGCTTTCGCCATTGCCTGGTTAACCGTGTTGGTAAGCATCATATTGCTTTGCACCGCATAGTTTTTTCCAACTATGTTGCCGGCATAACCAATACAGCTTTTGCCTGTAAACGAATTGACATTGCCGATCACATCCATCATTGCCACTTGCCTTACATCGCGGCCATTGTCTTCTGCTATTAATTGCGCCATGGCTTCAGGTGCTGTTTTACCGCTTTTTATTAAGAACAATCCTTTGGTGCCATAACTTTTATTTACAAAACTTTGTGTGGCAACCACACCCACGCCTGCCTGTCCCCAGCTAACAGCAGTTCCAACACTAAACCAATGACTTTGTACCCCAACAGCCATTTCGCCGGTTGCAGGGTCACGGGCTACAATTGAAAATGTATGTGCAAGTCCTGCATTTTTCTTAAAAAATTGAGCTTGTGCTGTAGTCAAGACAGTCAGTAGCACTAAGCATAGCAGGTTTCTTTTTTTCATCTTCTTTTTTCTTAATTTAATATAATTGGTTGTTGATAAAAAGGCTGGTTACTGGAGTATTTGCATTTATTAAATTATCAGTAAAACCACATAGCATTTTATTAATGGAAACAGGTATTAAAAATTACCTAAACGTGTGCATCCCAAATTTTTGCTACTGTTTTTATGTTGCCCCGGCATTCATGCCGGGCGAAATGTTTGAACCAAAATCCACTGGGCTTTAGCCCTAGCCCTCTTGCAATAACACATTCGGCTAAAGCCAATACAATAATTTTAAATTGATCCCCGGCATGAATGCCAGGGCAATGCATGCGACAATTTGGAACGAACCCACTTAAACTGCTCAACGCAATAATACCTTTTAATATTTATCTTTCTCCCCAAAACTACCACTATGAAATTGCTTCGCCTGCTGCTTATCTCATTAATCTTTTTTGGCTGTCACAATAAAAATTACCAGCCGGGAACCACACAAAAAATGAAGTGGGTCAGCATGTTTAATGGAAAAGACCTCAGCAACTGGATACCTAAAATCTCGGGCTTTACTTTGGGCGAAAATTATAACAACACCTTTCGTGTCGAGGATGGTATTTTAAGTACTCGCTACGATAAGTATGATAGTTTCAACAACAAATTTGGTGCACTATACTTCAATAAAAAATTTACTAACTACCGGCTTCGTTTTGAGTACAGGTTTGTTGGTAACACCGCTCCGGGTGCACCATCATGGGGCTTTAGAGATGGCGGTGTTCAATACCATTGCCAGGCGCCGGCATCTGTGGGTTTAAATCAATCTTTTCCTGTTTGCCTGGAGTATAATCTTTTAGGAGGAGAAGGGACAAAGGAAAGACCGACGGGTGAAATATGTGCCTCGGGAATGACTGTTGAAATTAATGGCGTTATAAACAAAACATACTGTACACCCCCGACAGTAAAAAGAACGTTTGCCGGCGATGTTTGGGTGACCGGAGAAATTGAAGTTAAAGACGGAACCATCACCCATTTTGTAAATGGTGAGCAAATCATTCAATTTAAAAATCCAATGCTGGTTGATACACACCCGATAGCAAAAACGCTTATAAATAATGGTTACAAAAAAGTAACCGATGGTTACATCTCCATTCAATCGAACAGTCACCCCATGGACTATAGGAAAATAGAGATAATGGAATACTGAGGTAGTTTAGTCGATAGCAGATCGCCAACAGTCGATAGCCAACAGCTAACAGTCAATATTCAATAGCCGATAGCCAACAGTCGATAGCCAACAGCTAATAGTCAATAGCCAATAGCCAACAGCCTTTTGACTTAAGTTTTTTGCATTAGGCATTAGGCATTCAGGAAACACTGTATGTTAACTTTTTTTTAGCATCATCGGTTTAAGTTTATTTTAAGGCAGCCTATCTTTGGCCACATTGAGCCTTCTCAATATGGTAGGCTATATTTTCTGATTAAAACTTTATACAAATGAAATTTACAAACATTGCTTTGGCCGGTATTATAATGATATCCCTGGCATCTTGTGGGGGACCAAAGAAATTAGCTATTCAACAAGCTAAGTACGACACCTTAAACATGTTCTACATCTCAACCCAAAAAGACCTGGAAAAATGTAAGCAGGAAGCAGAAGATGCAGCACGCCGCAGAAATCAGTTAATGAATGATATTGAAACACTCAACAAGCAAATTGCTTTTCTTAAAGAGAACAACAACACGTTTGTTTCTCAGTTAAAAGACCTTTCAGTTATTACAGGTACGCAGGCTGAAAGCATTAAAAAGTCGCTCGATAATATAGGTTCAAAGGACGCTTACATCCAGGATTTGCAAAGGGCTATGTCAAGAAAAGACTCGCTTAACATGGCATTGGTAATGAATCTGAAAAGTGCTCTTGCCGATATTAATGATACCGATATTGAAATTAAAGTGGAGAAAAGTGCCGTTTACATTTCAATCTCTGACAAGTTGTTATTTAAAAGCGGAAGCTATGATGTAACCGAGCAGGCTAAGGTGGTTTTGGGTAAAGTTGCCCAGGTCCTTAATAGCAAGCCCGACATTGAATTTTTGGTTGAAGGCCATACAGATAATGTGCCCATCAAAAACAGTTTCATTTTGGATAACTGGGATTTGAGTGCCAAAAGAGCAACATCGGTAGTTCGCATTTTGCAGAACCAATACAACATCGATCCTAAGCGTATGACTGCAGGTGGACGTGGCGAATATGTACCTCTTTCTGATAACGATTCAGTTGCCGGAAAAGCTGCTAACCGCAGAACCAGGATTGTAATTTTACCACAGTTAGACCAATTCTTTAAGTTGCTGGAAAAGCCACAGTCTTAATTGATCTAAGGCATAAAATCATTGTTTGTAAAAAGCCGGCTTCATGTTGAAGCCGGCTTTTTGATGCTAAAATATCTTTTAAATCAAATGCATTAAATGACCTGCAGGCATCTAAGTTTTAAAAGAATCTATCCATTTATTTTTTTACTCTTTTGGCTCTGACATATTGATCAGGCCAATGGATGTCTGCCTGTAACTCATAAGCAGCACGTAGTGGAAAATATGGATCTCTTAATAGCTCACGGGCCATTAAAACCATATCAGCTTTGCCTGAAGTAATAATTTCATTTGCCTGTTGTGGTTCAACTATGACACCTACTGCACCTGATAATATTCCACCTTTATTCTTTACGGCATCAGCAAAAGGGACCTGGTAATTAGGCCTTGCATCTATGACTGCATTGGATGCCAGACCACCCGAAGAGCAATCGATCAAATCAATTCCTTTTGTTTTCATTACTTGTGCAAGCTTAACGGAGTCGTCAATGTTCCAGCCTCCTTCAACCCAGTCAGATGCAGAAATTCTTAAAAACAATGGATACTCTTTTGGCCAGTTTGCCTGGACAGCTTCTGTTACCTCCAGCAAAAACCGCATGCGGTTCTCAAACGAACCACCATATTCATCAGTACGCTCATTACTTAAAGGCGATAAAAATTCATTGATGAGGTAGCCATGCGCCGCATGAATTTCAAGTACTTTAAACCCGGCCTTTACGGCTCTTTTGGTGGCTTCGCCAAAGTCATTTATAACTTTTTCTATACCTGCTTTGTCCATTTCAACAGGTATATCATAGTCCGCCGAAAACGCAATAGGGCTGGGGGCTACGGTTTTCCAGCCACAGGCTTCTGGTAGCAGCAAATCACCACCTTTCCATGGTTGGGCATGGCTGGCTTTTCTACCCGCATGCGCCACCTGAATACCTGCAATTGAATTGTGTGCATGTATAAAATCGGTGATGCGATTTAGAAATGCGATGTGTTCATCTTTCCATATACCCAGATCGTGTGGCGTAATACGACCCTCAGGTGATACTGAAGTTGCCTCAGTAATTACAAGGGCAGAGCCACCTACTGCACGACTACCCAGGTGAACAAGGTGCCAGTCGTTGGCAAATCCATCTTCGCTTGAGTATTGGCACATTGGCGATACTACCATTCGGTTTTTAAATTCTATGTCTTTTATTTTGAGTGGACTAAATAAATCAGGCATCCTTAATATTTGAGAAGTGAAATGAATCTTTTGAATTTGGAACAGCAGTAGTTATTGGTACCGGGCAAACACATCTTAATTAATTTTTATCCTTTTGCTGTGCCTTTAGGTACAACTCGTAGTAGAAAATTACCTTCATAGAGCACCATGCGTTCCGATAGGAACGCTTTGTGCTTTATGAAACATTTCTACCGACCAAAAGTCCCTATCGGGACTATAAAGACAGTAATTCAATCCCTGTTTAAAGATCAAAGGCGAAAAAATTTAGATGCGTTTGCCCTGTTTACGGATCTTGCTACAAAATTATGCCTGCCTTATTTTGCCTGCTTTGGAACATAAAAATTATCCTTCTTATTAACATCAGGTACATGCAGGCTACCTAATTCAAGCCTCTTAATAGTTCCTTTCGCTTTAAATTTTAGGGTAACAGTTTTATTGCCTGCCTGCCATGCAGCAATACTTTTATGCATGTTTTCAGTTGTGCCATCAGCATACATTATTGAAAGATCAACAGGTACCGGCTTATTGCCCTTTGAAGTTATTGTAACGGAATAATGATGGGCTTTAACCCTAACTTTTGAAATGGCCAGGTCAGGGTAGCCATTATCGAAAAACCATTTTTTCCAAAACCAGTTTAGGTTTTTGCCTGCGGCGAAGTTGATGCAGTTAAAGAAGTCGTATGGCATTGGGTGTTTACCCTGCCACTGTGCAATGTAATAATGCAAGGCTTTTGTAAAGAGAGTATCGCCCAGAAGGTCTTTTACAAAAAGGTAACCAAGAGCAGGTTTTGGGTAGGAATTTAAAAACATTGCCTCGTTAGCCAACTGCGTGGTTGGAGTAGTAATAGGAAGATCAATCTCCTTACCTGCATATTTTTCATAAGGCTTTATGCCATACTCATCTTTAATACTGCTATCTATCATCGGCGATATCAGCCATTCTCCAATTGTTGCCCAGCCCTCATCCATCCAGCCATACTTGGTTTCGTTAATGCCCAAATAAAAAGGAAACATGGTATGAAAAATTTCATGGTCAGTAAGCGTAATGGCATCCTCTCGATTATCAAGTGGGTTATCATTTACCATCATAGGGTATTCCATTTGATCCAGCCCATCAAATACTGTCTCGTGCGGGTAGGGGAAAGGCCATTTGGGAAACTGGTGACTCATGGCACGAACAGTTGCACTTGCAAAATCTATCACCTCGTAAAAATCTTTATGTTTTGGATTAAATGCCACATCAACCCTGGTACGCCTGGAGGTTGCTGAGTCAACCACAACACTTGTAGACTTCCATAAGTAATGATCACTGACTGCAAAAACAAAATCAGTGACATTAGTAGCATTATACGTCCAGGTATTCGTAACATTTTGGGTGGTCACTTTTTTATCTGTCAGGTCAGTTGAATCAATAACATCCAATACCATGTCACTTTTTTCAGCCCTATCAATTCGTTCGCAAATGGTTGGTGTAAAAACTTCATTACAGTTAACCAGGTCACCTGTTGCCCAGGCAGCAAAATCTTTTGGCAGGGTAATACTGACTTTGAAATTGCAGAAGTCGTTATAGAACTCTTGTGTGCCGAGGTATGCATTTTTGTTCCAGCCATCAATGTCATCGTAAACTGCTATTCTTGGAAAAAAGTAGGCTACAAAATCAGCTCCTTCCTCAATTTCTCCGGTGCGGATGTGCGATCCTTTGTTTAGCGTATAATGGTATGTAATATTGAATGAAACAACCTGGTGTGGCAGTACATTTTGCTGCTGCAAAATCATATTGGTACCATCAATTCTGGGCACACTTTTTAAAAGCTGATCGTCCATTTTTAGCGTATCAATTATAACTCCATCTCCCATATCTTCCGGGGCAATTTTGCTTAATGATTGAGTGCCTTTCTTATATAGATTTTGGTAGAGTTTAAACCAAATTTCACTTAGTGTATCGGGACTGTTATTGGTATAATCAAT
>JBBQVY010000100.1:0-16364 GCA_038211085.1 Chitinophagales bacterium
TATGAACATCAGAGAAGATCTTCAACAACGCATTCTTATTATTGATGGCGCCATGGGCACCATGATACAACGCCACAAGCTGGAAGAAAAAGACTACCGTGGCGATCGTTTTAAAGACTGGCATACCGATGTAAAAGGCAACAACGACCTGCTAAGCATAACCCAGCCCGAAATCATAGTAGGTATTCACAAACAATACCTGGCCGCCGGTGCCGACATTATTGAAACCAACACCTTCAGCAGCACCAGTATAGCCCAGGCCGACTACGACATGCAGTCGCTGGCTTATGAGTTAAATGTGGCCTCAGCCAAATGTGCCCGCAGGGCCATAAATGAATATCAGCAGGAACAAACCGCAACCAACAACGATTTTTCCTCCTCCCCTTTTGGGGGAGGCCGGGAGGGGGCTGGCAATAAATACGTTGCCGGCGCTATTGGCCCATTAAACAAAACACTCAGCCTTAGCCCCGATGTAAACAACCCTGGTTATCGTGCGGTTACCTTCGACGAAGTAGCCGACGCCTACACCGAACAGATAAAAGGTTTGGTTGATGGAGGTGTAGACTTGTTATTGATAGAAACCATATTTGACACCCTAAATGCCAAGGCAGCTATTTACGCAATTAAAAAGTTCTTCAGAGATAACAAATTATCCGAGCTGCCCATTATGATCAGCGGAACTATAACAGATGCCTCGGGTCGTACGTTAAGCGGTCAAACACTCGAAGCATTTTATACTTCAGTGCGCCATGCAAAACCACTAAGTGTTGGCTTAAACTGTGCTTTGGGTGCCAGCGAAATGCGCCCACACATAGAAGAGCTTAGCCAGATTGCGGAGTGCTATACCAGCGCCTATCCCAACGCAGGCCTGCCAAATGCGTTTGGTGAGTACGATGAGCAACCACACGAAACCGCACACATTATTGAAGAATGGGCGAAGGAAGGTTTTGTAAACATCGTAGGCGGGTGCTGCGGCACCACCCCCGACCATATTAAACACATAGCCGACGAGGTACGTAAGTTTAAACCACGTGGGTTACCAGTACTGGAAACTTCTATTTGAACCACGACGACACAAAGGCACAACGAAACACGACGCAATGCATACACCTTTATCAGTTCGCGAAAATGAATTGGGTTATCAAATGGTTGATATTGCATTTGCTATTCATCGTTTTCTCGGTCCTGGTCTTCTGGAAAGTGTATATGAAAAGTGTTTTTGTTACGAGGTACAGAAAAGACAACTTCCATTTATAAGGCAAAAGCTTGTTCCAATTCAATATGAGACTTTGCTTGTAGAAGAAGGGCTACGATTAGATTTATTGATTGATAATTTAATTATCATAGAACTCAAAGCACAAGAAAATTACCATCCTGTTTGGGAAGCCCAATTATTAAGCTATTTAAAACTTACTGGTAAGCGTATTGGGTACTTAATCAATTTCCATGTTCCTTTAATGAAAGACGGTTATAAAAGATTAGTGCTTTAACGGTGTGGCTTCGCCGTGCCGTTATTGCCGTTGTGGTTCAAAAAATAAATTATGACAATTAAACCTTACCTCCGTTTATCCGGCCTCGAGCCCTTAGTAGTACGCCCGGAGACGAATTTTGTAAACGTTGGCGAACGAACCAATGTAACCGGCTCAAAGAAATTTGCACGCCTTATCCGCGATAACCAATACGAAGAAGCCCTGTCGGTTGCCCGCCAACAGGTAGAAAGCGGCGCCCAGGTATTGGACGTAAATATGGACGATGCCCTACTTGACGGTGTGTTGGCCATGACCACCTTTCTAAACCTGCTGCAGGCAGAGCCCGACATTGCCCGCATACCCATTATGATTGACAGCTCCAAGTTTTCGATTATTGAGGCTGGGTTAAAGTGTGTGCAGGGCAAGTGCATCGTCAACTCCATCAGTATGAAGGAAGGCGAAGAAAAATTTATAGAGCAGGCCTTTATTTGTAAAAGCTTTGGCGCCTCTGTTATCGTAATGGCCTTCGACGAAAAAGGGCAGGCAGATACCAAAGACCGTAAAGTGGAGATATGCCACAGAGCTTATAAAATTCTTACCGAACAGGTTGGGTTCGATGCACAGGACATCATCTTCGACCCAAACATTTTTGCCATTGCAACCGGTATAGAAGAGCACAACAATTATGCGGTGGATTTTATTGAAGCTACCCGTGAAATAAAGCAATTGATGCCCCTTACCAAAGTAAGCGGCGGTGTTAGTAATGTATCCTTTTCGTTTCGTGGAAATGAGCATGTACGGGAAGCTTTTCATGCGGTATTTCTTTACTATGCAATAAATGCCGGCATGGACATGGGCATTGTTAACGCCGGCCAGTTGCAGGTTTACAGCGAAATAGAACCTAAGCTACGCAAGCTGCTCGAAGATGTAATTCTTAATCACAATAACGACAATAACGAGGCAACCGAAGCACTAATAAATTATGCCGAAACTGTAAAAGCCAAAGGCAAGGTTATAGAAAAAGATGAGGCCTGGCGAAACGATCCGGTAGAAAAACGGCTGGCCCACTCGCTGGTAAACGGCATAACTGATTATGTAGATATAGATACAGAGGAGGCACGTCAAAAGTATTCGAAACCTCTGGATGTGATTGAGGGTCCGTTAATGGATGGGATGAACATTGTGGGCGACCTGTTTGGCTCGGGTAAAATGTTTTTGCCGCAGGTAGTAAAGAGTGCCAGGGTCATGAAAAAGTCGGTGGCCATTTTAACTCCTTACATAGAGGCCGAAAAAGAAGAACGCCGGCAGGCACACCTGGCAGCAGGCACCGTAAACGAAGAGGGTGCAGGTGCTGCAAAAATTTTATTGGCCACCGTTAAGGGTGACGTACATGATATAGGAAAGAACATTGTAGGCGTAGTGTTGGGTTGTAATGGCTACGATATTATAGATCTTGGTGTAATGGTTTCGGCAGAGAAAATCCTGGATGCAGCTATCAGGGAAAAAGTAGATATCATTGGCTTAAGCGGTTTAATCACCCCATCATTGGATGAGATGGTACACATAGCCCACGAAATGAAACGCCGCAATTTTAATGTACCCCTGATGATTGGGGGTGCCACCACCAGCCGTATGCATACCGCGGTGCGCATAGCGCCCGAATACGAACAGGGCGTAGTGCATGTGTTGGATGCAAGCCGCAGTGTAACTGTTGCGGGAAGCCTTTTGAACAAAGACACCAAACCAGAATTTTTAGCCGGTTTAAAAAATGAATACATCAAACTAAAGCAGGATTTTGGCAATAAAAAGTCGGCTAAACAATACCTGCCTTTTGCAAAAGCACAAGGGAACAAAACCAACATCGACTGGAGTAATTTTACCCCGGTCACGCCCACTTTTACCGGCACAAAAATTTTTAAAGATTATGACCTGGCTGAAATTGTGCCGTTTATTGACTGGCAGCCTTTCTTCATTGCCTGGGAAATGCATGGCAAGTTTCCGCAAATTTTAACTGATGCTATTATTGGTTCCGAAGCCACCAAATTGTACAATGATGCAAAGACTTTACTCAAAAAGATTGTAGAAGAAAAATGGCTGAGTGCAAATGGTGTTATTGGTTTTTGGCCTGCCAATTCGGATGGCAAGGATACTATTATCGTAGCCCCCCTACCCCCCGAAAGGGGGAGCCTGGAAAGCAGACAATGGAGGGAACCCGTACGCCTTGAATGCTTGCGCCAGCAAATTAAAAAAGTGGAAGGCCAGCCAAACATGAGCCTCGCAGATTTCATCAAACCGGCCCCCCTACCTCCCGATACATCGGGACTGGCTCCCGAAGGGGGGAGTAAAGCACACGAATACAATGGAGACCAGGTCCTCCAAATAACGCAGAACCCTCCTCTGGAGGGCAGGGAGGCCGATTACCTCGGCGCCTTTTCAGTTTCTATATCAGGGATAGAAGAACACATAAAAAAGTTTGAAGAACAGCACGATGATTATAACAAGATCATTCTGCAGGCGCTGGCCGACCGTTTGGCAGAAGCGTTTACAGAGCTTCTTCATAAAAAAACCCGAACTGAATATTGGGGTTATGTTAGCGAAGAACATCTTACAAACGAAGAGTTGATACAGGAAAGATACATGGGCATCCGGCCCGCGCCTGGCTATCCTGCCTGTCCCGACCATACAGAAAAGTATAAGTTGTTTGACCTGCTGGATGCTACTAATGCTACCGGGGTGCAATTAACAGAAAGCCTGGCTATGTACCCTGCGGCATCCGTATGCGGCTGGTATTTTGCCCATCCGCAAAGCAAATATTTTGGTATCGGTAAAATTGAAAAAGACCAGGTAGTGGACTATGCCAACAGGAAAGGAATGGCGTTGGATGAAGTGGAAAGATGGTTACGTCCTGTGCTGGAATATGAGGCTTGATTTATTTGTATATTTGAGTAAACTGTAATCGAACGAATGAGGCAGGTAACATCCGATAGAATTTATTCAGTTGAAGAGTACATTCAACACGAGTGGTCTGCTCCTGCGCGATCTGAATTTATTAATGGTCAACTTTTTGAAATGCCGGGAGAACAAGATCTCAATAATGAGATTGCAGGAAATTTGTATGTGCTGTTAACATTGCTCCTTCGTCATCTAGATTACTCAATTTATTCGCATGATATTAAGGTAAAAATATTTGAAGAAAATAAATATTACTACCCTGACCTTTTTATAACTAAGGAAGAAAAAACAGACGCCAACAGATACATCAAGTTCGAGCCATTATTGATTGTGGAGGTTGTTTCAGAAAGTTCACAGGTGAACGATTATGTTGACAAATACATAGACTATACAAAAATTCCATCATTGTTTTATTACATGATTGTTGAACCTGAATCTTCTCTAATCACGTGTTATAGCAAGTCTGCACAGGGCAACTGGCAAACCATAAAATATACCAGGCAAGACGATATTATTAGCCTTGAAAAACTTGAGGTTTCCTTTACATTGAAACAAGTTTACCAATAAGTGGCAACAGTAACTTCTGCTGTACAACCTAGTATCATAATACCTTTATTTGAGCTACCGTTTTGGGATATGACGCCTAAGAACTCATCATCATCAAGTAGAATTTCTTTAATGTTTCACTTAAAAATTCCTCTCCAAAAACTGTTGATACATGTTACGCCAATCAATTTGCCCGGGTTGTTCTGTAAGCAAGTGGTTATGAAAAATGGTGATAAAAGTTCCGTTGTACTGTTTGGTTATCGTACAATATTGTTCCATTTCCAGTAGTGCATCCGCGGGTGAAAATTTTTGCTCGAACAAAGAATTGGCTTCCATGTAGCAAAAGGGGTAGATAGTCAACTCAGTTTGAAGATTACCCTGCAAATCGTACCACGGAAAGGGCATACAGTAAGAAGCTCTGAAACCATTTATACTTCCGTATCCCATGGAAAATTCTTTGTTGATACCCGCCTGTAACAATTGCTTATAAGTATCGGGTAAAGACATTCTAATATAATGTTGCCTGCTCAGGCTGGTGTTTTTACCAGTAACTTTTTGCAGGTAACCAAGTTCTTGTTGTAACAACTTTGGGTTATCGCCACTCTGCCACGATGGATGGATACCACAAGCATACATTACCGAAAGCTTACTGATCAGCAACTGGAAATACTTGCTTTTGGGATTAATGTTTTTATCGTACTTGCCAGGCTTTGCTGCTACTAAAAAAAAATATACAGGCTGTAATGCATGTTGCTCGTGCAGGTTATCCAGCCATTCGTATATGTCAAAGGGGTCGTCTTCAAAAACCAATAATACCCCCAGCCTGTCTACCAGGCCATTCCAATCTGCCTTAACAAGCGATCGTACCACCCCGGCAGTATTGCGTATAAACCCCTTTTTGAAATAGCTCCAGGCCATATCAATATCGTAAGTTGGTATGTAGGAAAAAACCGGTGGTATCAATTGTAATGCAGGATACTGTTTTTGAAGGATGAGCGTTAACTGGCCGAACCAAACATTTACCAGTGGCAGGTTTAAAAAATCATTTTTAAATGCCAAACTTTCTGTGTGAGCAAACCTGCCATATACATCTTTTTGATGCGGAAGGTATTCTTCATAACGTGATAGTAAATAAAAGGATGCAGCTAATATATCAAAAGGAACCTCTCCATCACTTGTTTTAAAATAAGCCTTTGCACCCTGCCAATCAATGCATTCGATTTGCTGTTGCGTAATACTATCTTCAAATAAAAGTTCAACTGGAATTATTTGTAGAGATCCATCGGGCTGAGTATCCTTGGAGTAATTAATTTTTGCTCCTGCGAATGAAATAAATTCTTTCAGGTCAGTAGTGATCTTAAAACTTTTTACACCTATTGTATTGCATAAAATATTAAAAACATACTCCAGCCTTGCCGATAGATTGTAGCTGTACAATAATAATTGAGTCATGAAATTTGATGACCAGTTTATGAATGGTTAGGTTTTAGACTCAAACCGATTGACCCTTATTTTCTTCCCACATTTCATTAAAAGTCTTTGGGCTAAAGTCGAGCTTATCTCTATGGGTAGTCCATCCTTTAAAAACTTTATTAACCACCATGTTTTTTAGTTTTCCACTGCCCATGTTCATCATCTTTCGGCTTAGGCTGGCCGTCTTCCAAAGCTTCCAGGCCATACGCTCTCCAAATGAAGATGCCCCTTCTTCAACAGCTTCATGCCTGTTTTCCAACAGCAACTCATGAATGTTTATTTTAACAGGGCACACCTCAGTGCAGTTACCACATAACGAAGAGGCATAACTAAGATGATTGTATTCTTCCAAGGGTTTCATGTGAGGTGTAATCACACTACCAATGGGGCCACTGTAAGTGGTCTCGTAGGAGTGTCCACCAATATTTTTATAAACCGGGCAGGCATTCAGGCAGGCACCACACCTAATGCAATACAAAGCCTCACGGGTTTCTTTTTTTAGCAAATTTGTTCTGCCATTATCTAGCAAAATCACATACATCTCATCGGGTCCATCTGTTTCTCCTTCTTGTCGTGGACCGGTAATAATAGTGTTGTATACGGTAACTTTTTGCCCTGTTCCAAAGGTGGATAGCAGTGGCCAAAACAATCCCAGGTCTTGGGTAGACTGTAAAACTTTTTCTATACCAACAACTGCAATGTGCGTTTTAGGAAAGGAACAACTAAGGCGGCCGTTACCTTCGTTTTCAGTAATAGCAATGCCGCCTATATCTGTGAGCAGAAAATTTGCACCGGTAATTCCAACCTGTGCCTGTGTATATTTTTCCCGCATTTTTATCCTGGCAACTTGTGTTAGTTCTTCGGGTGTCAGGTCAATGGGGGTTCCTAATTTTTCGGCAAACAACTTTGCAACATCCTGTTTGCTTTTGTGCATGGCAGGGGTAACAATGTGGTATGGTGGCTCACCATCCAGTTGCTGTATATATTCTCCCAAATCTGTTTCTATACTTTCTATTCCGTTTTTTTCAAGAAAAGCATTCAGGTGAATTTCTTCTGTTACCATGCTTTTGCTCTTCACCAAAACTTTGCATTCTTTTTCAGCACATATTTTACCAATGGCGGTTAGTGCCTCTTCAGCATCTTTGGCCCAAATTACCTTACCACCCCTTGCGGTAAATTGTCTCTCAAATTCTTCCAGTTGCTGGTCAAGCGTTTCGATTGAACGCCATTTTGCATTCTTAGCCCGTTCACGAGCTATGGTAATATTTTTAAATTGTAGCTTCCCTACTGGTACAACAGCATTGTACTTTCCTATGTTAAAGTTGATTTTACGCCGATGTTCAAGATCGGCGGATTTTATAGTGCTCTTAGCTAAGAAAGATTCCGCGGTTTCGTTCATAAAAATACTTAAGCTGTGCAGTTACTTATTTTTTGGATTAGACTGTTGCATGTGTTGTGCTGTTGCTTCCAGCGTTTCATAAAACTCAAGACCATACTTTCTTATTATAGCATCCTTTAAAAAAATGTACACAGGTACCTTAAGTTTTTTACCAAGTTTACAGGCTGCGGCACACAAATCTTCACGGGGCTCATAATTGGCGTAGTCTGTTTTACCATCGCGGCTTTTCTTAATGCGAATGGGAAATAAATGACAGCTTATGGGTTTTTTCCAAGCAAGTTTTCCGTCGTTGTACGCCTGTTCAATACTACATTTTACAATACCCAAATCGTCTTTAAAACCGTAAGCGCAAATTTTACCGTTAACGGTGGGGGTAACCCAACCAAACTCCCGATCGTACAAATATTTTCCCTGTCGTTCTATTTCTCTTTTTCCTTCGTCGGACATGTAGGCTGCAATCGTATCGTAATGATTGATTAGCTCGTTCAGCTCTTCAACTTCCAATGGTGCGCCGGCATCACCATCTTCACAACATCCGCCTTTACATTTGGTTAAATCACAAACAAATTGCTCTTCGGCAATCATATCACTTACCAATACATTCTCAATAGCTATCATAACCTTAAAAAGCAATTAATAATAAACGAAGGTAAAAGGTAATTGAAATTAAGAAAGCAGCTCAGTAGTTTTACTTCCACTTAAAAGTGTTGATCATATGTTTAAGATCATCCAGCACAAAGCTGTTAACAATGCCGAGTGAGTCTTCGTTGGGTGTAGCATCAAAATAAAGCGCCCCACGCAAAAAATGCTTTACAGAATCAGTCAGGAAAAATTGGTTTGCGGTAGCCACATTCCCCCCAACTTTAAAAAACATACCATGTATGTTATTGGGAGTAACTATGAGAGAATCATCAATTGAATATGCTTTTAAATTGTGTTTGTTGGTCATAGTAAAAGCATCATTTACCAGCTTATCCAATTTATTAGTGCCTATTTCTTTATAGCTTATGTGTACTCTGCCATTAAACTGGGGATAGTCAATATTAATCCACCACGGGTTTTCTGTTGCTTCGCCAAAAAAAGAACTATCCTTTATTACATGGGCATATGCCGGGTACTCAAATGAGTATGGATAACCTGCTTGTTGAAACAGGCGATACTGCTTTTGTGGTAAATCAATTTTGAAATAGCCCTTTGGTTTAGGAGTATAATCGCTGTTGCAAGCTGAAAAAATTATGAAAAAGAAAATCGAAAAAAATCGAAGAAGTTTAATAAAAGATTGATTTGAGTATAATGTCACAATTAATATATATACGATTTAAATGTATAAAGCTACAATGGCTCACTTACACAGGGTTGATAGTTACCTTAATTTTTTGCAAACGATTTTTTTCAAGTTCGAGTACTCTAAATTCAAAATCGCCCGAAACTATTAATTCATCTTTTTGAGGTATCTCGCCGGCAAGTTCCAATACAAGTCCACCTAAAGATTCGCTTTCACCCTTTACACTATCAAACGTGTTTTCATTCATATTAAGCACTTTGCAAACATCATTAATCATGGTTTTGCCTTCAAATAAAAAGTTTTTGTCATCAAGCTTCGTGTAGGGAACATCTATCTCATCAAACTCATCATTAATATCACCAATAATTTCCTCCATAATATCTTCCAGGGTTACTATGCCGCTGGTTCCTCCAAACTCATCTACTACAACCGCAAAATGTATTCTTTTAGATTGAAATTCTTTCAATAGGTCCTCAATCATTTTTTGTTCGTGAACAAAATATGGTGCTCGCATTACTATGTGCCAGTCAAAATCTGTTGGTTGTCCGAGATATGGCAGCAGGTCCTTCGTATTGATCATCCCCACAACTTCATCCAGATCTTCTTTAAAAACAGGTAACCTGCTGTAGTGAAGTTCTTCAATTCGCTTAACCACTTCGTTAAACGGAGTATTATGTGCTACGCCACAAACGTCCAATCTTGATTTCATGATCTGCCTGACCGAAATGTTTCCAAATTTTACTACTCCTTTTAAAATATTTTTTTCTTTCCTAAGCGTTTCACTGTTCTCTTCAGTTTCAACTGTTTCATCTAATTGGTCAATATTATAAACATTGCCATTTTTTCTTACAAGCCCCTTTTCAATTAAATCCGACAACCCCACAATACGTTTACCCAAACCTTTAAAAAGGTAGTCAATACCTAAAACCAACGGTCCCACCTCTTTTGCAAACCGAATGTTATTTTGGGTGGCCATTACTTTGGGCATAATTTCTCCAAACAGCACCAAAATAAATGTTACAATCAACACTTTTATGAGAAAAGCTACCCACCATAATTGATTGTTCAATGGTATTAAAGCATCAATCAGCATGCTTGAAATAATAATGATTCCAAGGTTGATAAACATATTGCCTATGAGCATGGATGCCCTTAAAGTTTTTGGTTTTTCCAGCAAATCTACAATACGCTTATACCCTGCCTGCTGCTTGGTTTTAAGCATGTTGATATCTTTGTAGGTAAGGGAGAAAAATGCAACTTGTGCACCCGATAAGCAAAAGGAAATAACAATAAGTACAATTAATAAAAAAACCAGGATGGTTGCAGCCTGGGTATTTAAGATTACAGGAAAACCTGAAATGATATAAAATAATACGGGGTGATGATCCAAAACAAATGGTTTGGTTAACAATATAGGCATACTAAAATGTTGCCTTGCAACAACAAATGTATCGATCAATTTTTGTCTTTACTAAAAGGGCAAATCTTCAGAAGGTTCCCCAATTGGAGGAATTTCAGATCCGGCCAATCCTTCAACACTTTCGTGGTGGTCATGTGCAACCCCATGTACCTCTCCGCGTTTGTCTAACATAATAAGATTATCACCTACTACTTCTGTAGCAAATTTCTTATTTCCCTCTTTATCTTCCCAGCTTCTGGTACGTAAACGACCTTCAATATAAACGAGGCTTCCTTTATGCAAATACTTTTGGGCTAATTCTGCAAGGCCACGCCATAATACTACAGTATGCCACTCTGTTTGCGAAACTAACTTACCTCCCCTGTCTTTATAGGTTTCGGTGGTAGCCAAACTAAACTTGGCCACCCCAATGTTTCCTTCCAGGTATTGTACATCCGGGTCTTTGCCAAGATTGCCAATTAACATAACTCTATTAACACCTCTCATGATAGTCGTTTTTTATTTATTATTCGTCTATTGGTAGGTTAGCCTTTTAAAATTAGTTTTTTTTATAAAACAATTCAAAGGTTTGTTTAAAAATACTACTACAACCATACAAGTATTGCTGAAAACCCGCAAAAAAAGGGTAGTTTTTTGCCTGAATTGTTGTTTTTTAAGAAGAAATTTCAATCAATCATATCAATTCACACTATTGATTATTTGGGTTTCCAAAAATTGATTTATAAACCTGGGAAAGGCCAGGGCGACTATATCTGATTCTTTAATTGAAGTGAGATTTGCGAGGCTTTCAGGCAAAATTTTCAAATACACTTCAAAAAATTGCCCGCTTATATTTTGATGGGTAAGTTTTTGTTTAAAAATAGAAGACATTGTCTGTAACTGGTATTCAAAAATTCCCAGCCGGTCTCCCAACCAAATGGCTATCTTTTTTTCATTCCAATGGGTTTCTTCTGAAGCTTCAAATAAATAAAATTCAAAAAGTTGTGCCCATATATCCTTCGCTTTTCTTTGGTGAATTAGAATTTTGTCATCAAACCTGAAAATAAAATAGTAAAACCACCGGTTTTTCTTTTTTAATTGTTTTTCTTTTACAGGCAACTGATTGACTGTTCCATTTTTGAATGCAACACACTTTTTATTGAGAATACAGTTCTGGCAAAGTGGAATTTGTGGCTTGCATACAATAGCACCAAAATCCATTATTGCCTGGTTGTAAATTGCAGGATCACTTTTTAGTAAGCATTGGTTTGCCAGGTCGGCAAACAATTTTTTTCCAACAGTACTGTCAATAGCCACCTCAATTCCAAAATACCGGCCAAGTACCCTGTAAACATTTCCATCTACTACAGCATAGGGTAAATTGTATGCAAATGACGCAATAGCGGCTGCGGTGTAGGGTCCAATGCCTTTTAAATTGAGAATCTCCGCGTATGTCCCGGGAAAATTTCCTTCATATTCTCTTGCAACAAAACGTGCCGTGTAAAGCAAGTTTCTGCATCTTGAATAATATCCCAAACCTTCCCATTGTTTAAAAACTTCATCATCGCTTGCATTAGCCAGGTCTGTTATTTGGGGATATAACTCAATAAATTTATTGTAATATGAAAGACCCTGCTGCACACGTGTTTGTTGAAGTATAATTTCGCTCAGCCAGATTTTATAAGCGTTTTTTTGGCCTTTCCATGGCATGGTTCTTTTATTTACATGCTTATTCCAATATATAATTTGAGAAACGAAAAATTTTTGCATTGATTGAGGGTAAAAAATAAAATGGTAAACCGGAAAGCTTAACAGTTACTTTTTTATTTTAACTTGTTAGCCATTGATTTTCATCATAAAATTTGAAAAACTATTTATCCTGAAACCTTTCACAATCTCTTGAAAGCCATTTTTAATAAACAACCTGAACGATTAAAAAATTACATAAGAGATAAGTTTTAATAATGTTTAAATATCAATAATGAGAAAGTCAGATTTAATAAACCAAATATCCGAGAAAACAGGTATTCCCAAGGTAGATGTACTTGTTACACTTGAAACAATGTTTAAAGAGGTGAAAGATAGTCTTGCACTTGGAGAAAACATTTACATAAGGGGTTTTGGCAGCTTTATCACTAAAAAAAGGGCTGCAAAAATTGGACGTAATATTAAGCGTAATGTTGCCGTTGAAATACCTGAACATTTTATACCGGCATTTAAACCCGCAAAGGAATTTGTTATGGAAGTAAAAGCCAAAAGGAAAATCGAAGAAAAAGAAAACGCCTAATCCGTATATGATATAAATGAGAGAAAGCCAATTCTGTTGGCTTTCTCTCATTTAACCCCTCTCCAACATACAATTAGGTTTCAATTGATTTACTTTTGCAACCTAATTTTAAAATGTGAAGAAACAACAACTCTTACTGGTCAGTGGCTCACTCATACTTTTAATTCTACTCTTTTTTTTTGGCCGAACAGTCTCTAATACACCGGCTTCAGTAGCAGTGAATACTGCCGATTCTGCAAAACATGAAGACAAACCAATTGATTTTAACAAATTACTGATACATGCAAAGGAGCGCCTTACTCCACAACAAATACAAACAGTTGCAACAATTGAAAATAGTGTTACACGGGGTGATGTAAAGTCGCAGCAATTGAACGCTTATAAACAGTTGGCAATGTTTTGGAGAGATAGCGTAAAACTCTTTGAACCCTATGCTTACTATACCTCAGAAGCAGCTAAATTGGAAAATTCAGAGAAAACCCTCACCTTTGCAGCCCATTTGTTTTTAAATAATCTAAAAACAGAGGAAGACCACAACATGCAAACCTGGTTGGCAACCAACGCTAAAGCACTTTTTGAGCAGGCTTTGGTTATAAACCCGGCAAACGACAGCAGCAAAATTGGTTTGGGCGCCTGTTACATTTTTGGAAATATTTCAGACAACCCGATGATAGGGATTGCACCTATCAGAGAAATAGTTGAAAAAAATCCGGATAATTTGTTTGGACAGCTTATCCTTGGCTTAGGTGGTATAAAAAGTGGGCAATTTGATAAAGCAATAGAACGCTTCTTAATAATAGCTAACAAACAACCTGATAACCTGGAGGCTTCATTAAACCTTGCTGAAGCCTATGATAGACAGGGAGATAAGACAAATGCTGTTAAATGGTATGAGGTAGTAAAAAACAAAGTAGATAATCCTGATGCTCAGAAAGAGCTAGATGCTAGGATACAAGCAAATAAATAAAATCTTTATTAATTAAATAAGTTACCATGCCTTGCGGAAAGAAAAGAAAGCGTCATAAAATCGCTACCCATAAAAGAAAAAAGAGACTAAGAAAGAATCGTCATAAGAAGAAAAAATAATTTCTTTCTTTAAGTTATTGGCAATGCCGGAGAAACACTATTCTCCGGCATTTGCAACTTTCAACCAGTGCCAATCATAATGTTTTGCAACTTTTTCAATGTAACTCTTTAACTAAAAAGTAGCAGGATACACTTTGTTGGTTTACATGAAATGAGGGGACTTAGTAAAAGTGTGGAATAGTGAATTTTTAAAAGTTGCATTTTGAACAAAGAATTAATTATAAATACTACTCCGCAAGGGGTGGAAATTGCGCTACTGGAAGATAAAAAGCTGGTAGAGCTTCACAACGAAAAAGCGGACGCCAATTTTGGAGTTGGTGATCTATATCTTGGCAAAGTTAAAAAGCTCATCCCGGGGCTTAATGCTGCATTTATTGATGTGGGCTTTGAAAAAGATGCCTTTCTTCACTATACCGACCTTAGCCCATTTGCTAAATCCATACTTAAGTTTACCCAGGTAAGTATGTTTGATAAATCTGAAACAGGCTATGATTTCAGCAAGTTTGTTGTAGAGCCCGAAATTGTAAAAACAGGTAAAATCAACGAAGTTTTAGCTGGTAAACCAAATATTCTTGTTCAAATATTAAAGGAACCCATTGCTGCAAAAGGCCCGCGCCTTAGCTGCGAAATTTCATTACCCGGAAGATTTGTTGTACTTACTCCATTTAATGATATTGTTGCTGTATCAAAAAAAATACATAGTAGCGAAGAGCGTAAACGACTTCAAAAAATAGTTGAATCCATAAAAGAAAAGAACTTTGGAGTTATTGTACGGACCGCCGCAGAAGGAAAAAACACCTCAGAACTTCACGAAGACCTCGCTGCCCTTGTTCAAACCTGGAAGAGTATTCAAAAGAATTTGAAAGGAGCTATAGCCCCCGCAAAAATCTTAAGCGAGCAAACAAAGGCAACAAGTATGCTTAGGGATTTGCTTACCGAAGACTTTAACCGTATAGTGGTAAATGATCAAAATATTTACAACGATACACGGAAGTACATTCAAAAAATTGCCCCCGAAAAAATTGACATCGTTACTCATTTTAGTAACGGAGTAGCCATTTTCGACCATTTTGGAATTACAAAACAGGTAAAATCGGCCTTTGGCAAAACTGTTAACCTGCAAAGTGGTGCTTATTTAATTATTGAGCACACGGAGGCATTACACGTAATTGATGTAAACAGCGGTTATAAAAGTGTAAGCAATAACCAGGAAGATAATGCTTTGCAAACAAACCTGGAAGCTGCCGAAGAAATTGCACGTCAGTTAAGACTTAGAGATATTGGTGGGATAATTGTCGTCGACTTCATCGATATGAAATTGCCTGAGAATAAAAAACGTCTCCAGGATGCGATGGATGGTTTTATGAAAACGGATAGGGCAAAGCATGCTGTACTTCCAATTTCTAAATTTGGATTAATGCAAATTACCAGGCAACGTATGAAGCCTGAAATGAACATTAATACTTCAGAATTTTGTCCAACATGTAATGGAACAGGTAAAATAACCAGTACTTTATTACTGGTGGACGAGATTGAGAAAAAACTATTATACCTCGTTACGCACCAGCATAAGAACCTAACAATTGCTGTCCATCCCATTTTACATTCTCATCTTACCAAAGGATGGTGGTTTAATTCTATTAAAGCTAAATGGAGAAGGAAGTTTAAAACCAGCATTAAAGTGATACTTAATAACAATTATCACTTAACGGAGTTTCACTTCTTTGATCAAGATGATGAAGAAATAAAACTTTAACTTCCGTTGGTTGCAAGGGTATCAAACAATTTTTGATCAATAAAAGGATATTTATAAAGATCGAAAACATGAAAAAGTTACCCGATTTTTCTTTACCTCTTCCTTTTGTAATCCTGACTATCGTACTGTTTTTTATTGTGGTTACACGGTATTTTATTGTGGCCGGTTTATTCCAGCTATTTTTTCATAAATGGTTTAAAACCAGGTGGGCCGATAAAAAATTATCCTCAGTAGCGGTTCCTCAAAAGCAATTTTACAGTGAGTTGAAGTGGTCCCTGAGTACTTCTGTCATATTCTCTATTATTAGTGCCCTTACAATTATTTTATGGCAACGTGGATATACAAAAATATATTCCTCCGTATCAGATTTTGGTTGGCTCTACTTACCTATAAGCCTTGTGATTTCGATGTTAATTCACGAAACTTATTATTATTTTTTGCACCGATGGATGCACCGACCTCTGGTTTTTAAAGTTGTTCATAAAGCTCATCATGAAAGTAAGACTACCAGTGCCTGGACCGCATTCTCCTTTCACCCCATAGAAGGATTTTTACAGGCAATAATTTTACCACTTATAATTCTGGTTTTACCAATGCATATGTATGTTTTATTGGTGCAATTAACAATTATGACGTTCAGTAGCGTTATAAATCACCTGGAGATTGAAGTGTACCCAAACTGGTTACAACGAACCTTTTTGGGGAAATGGAT
>JBBQVY010000101.1:0-16306 GCA_038211085.1 Chitinophagales bacterium
TGTCAAAACGTGGTAAGGGATTTAAGTGGGCAGTTCACAGAGTTTTTGGGGGTGTAAAATATTTTTTGCCCGTAACAAAAGACTTGTATTCCAAAGTTTCAAAAATTGTTAAGAAGGTTCCTCATACTGTTGTACCCAATGTTGTTGATACCGAAACATTTTACCTGCACGATAAAACTATCAGCAACAACTTTCGTTTTGTGCATGTATCAACAATGATTTATCAAAAAAATCCGCATGGCCTGTTACGTGCTTTTAAAGCCATTTTGAATAAACACCCACAGGCCAGTTTGTTGTTGATAGGACCCTGCCCCCCTGAAGTAAAAGATTATGCAAATGCATTAGGATTTACTGACAAAAACGTTCGTTTTACAGGTGCTGTGCTTTACAAAAAAGTTGCTGATTATTTGCTAAGCGCAGATGCGCTGGTGTTGTTTAGTCGCTACGAAAATTTACCCTGTGTTATTTTAGAAGCTTTGTGTTGTGGTGTGCCCGTTATTAGCACAACCGTAGGCGGTATAGCAGAGGTAATAAATGAACAAAATGGTATTTTAATTGAAGAAGGGAATGAAATGCAACTGATGAGTGCATTAAGTGAGATGATTACACGTTACCCGGCTTTTGATCGTGAGAAGATATCTGTAAATGCAATTGCTAATTATAGCTATGATGCAGTAGGTAAAAAAATTCATGCTATCTACCAGCAAGTTGCCGGAATAGAATAAGAAAAGCTGCCTTTAGAGAGAGCAGCTTTTTCTTATTCAACTACAAATAATTATTTCATCTTACCATTGATCGACTTGGCCATATCCTGGTGCTTTTTCAATACCGGTAATACCCCTGCGGCAAAAGCTTTAATATCTGCATCACCTCCATCATTTGCTTCATTCCCAAATTTCTTTACATCTTCATTATGATCATCCACCATCAAGCTCATATAAGCTTTATCAAAATCGGCCCCTTTTTTCTCTTTCATGTCGTTAATGTGCGCCTGGTGTTTTTCGTTTGGCGATGAAGGAAGCGTGATGTTTTTCTTAGCTGCCAATGACTTAAGCTTATCGTTTGCTTTACTATGATCAGTAACCATTTGCTTGCCAAACATTTTTACCTCTGAAGAGGATGCATTGGTACCAGCAATTTTTCCTAATTCAACTTCCATCATACCACCACTTGCGGCTTCCATCATAAAGTCCTGGTCTTTGTTCATATCGGTGGAAGTTCCAGCCATAGCTGAAGTATCCTGCATACTTTGGTCATTTGCTCCAGTCATTGCCGAACTGTCGGTCGTGGCCATGGTGCTTGTATTTTCGTTGGTGTTATTTCCACAGGCTGTTGCCAGGGCTATAGAGGCAATAACAGCTGCTTGCAAAATTTGCTTTTTCATATTATCAATATTTAATGTTTAGATGAATAGCACTAAAAAGTTATGCCATTGCCCATTTATATTATCTATAAAAATGGTGGACAATAACTCATTCAAGTCTATTTCAATTATTAGCTGTTTCATTAAATAAAATTTATAAAACGAGCCTATTTTTCAAGATATTTTTATTTTATCCATGTCTGAAACACTTCAAAATCAACTTACTTTGCAATTGTTTATAACACCCTTTTTTTGTTAATCTATCTATGAAAATGGCTCAAACCAAAGTCTTAAAGGTTTTGTTTGTTGATGATGACACAGACGAATTTTACTTATTTAATGAAGCTCTTGAACAGTCAGAACTCCCCATTCAGTTAACCCGTGCACACGATGGAAACCAATTACTACAGGTATTAAAGAACGATGCTCATCCTGACATTATATTGGTAGATCTTAATATGCCCTATAAAGATGGGCTTGAAGCATTGCGTGAAATACGCTCTAATGAAGCCTACCAGAAAATTTTTATCATTATTTATTCCATTACAGGGGATAAAAACTCAATAACAATGGCGTATGACATTGGTGCTGACATGTACCTGATAAAGCCTGAAGACTTTGATGGTATGCTTTCAGTTGTTAAGAAAGTTTACGGCATAGACTGGAAGAATTTTACCAAGCCCGGCAGGGAAGAATTTGTATTGGATCTGAAGAACTGATGTACACTTTTATATTGCGGGCATTCGCCTTAATTTTTTATAAATGATTGGACTTCATTCCGATCATTTATAATTAAAAATCGTTAGCAGTAACATGGGTGGCATGACTTTAATAGATAGTATTTTATCAAAGCAATCTTAAAATCAGCTTATGCCAGTTTCAACCGATAACCAGGATTTCACACCTAACGAAGTAGTAAAAGATACAAACGAAAAATCTACAGAAACTTCAACAGGGCCTGCTTTAGGTAATATGCCTTTGGGAAAGGATGTGGGTAATGATAACCCTTCTTCTGAAAAAGCCATGGAAGATGAAAACAATTTTGACAGTGATAACCAAAAGGGTAAAAAGGTAGATGCTGATCCTTCAACAGATAGCGGTCAACCCGCCAATTTGGAGTCGGAATAATTTGTAAAAGCAGAACTCTCATCAAACTTTACCTGGATTAAGATCATCCGCCGCAGGCGCAGCATTTCCATAAACAGCCAGCATATTTTTAAGATCTTCAAGTGTGTTGATATCCTCTGGTTTTTTGTCTGTACGCCATTTACTCATTCGTGGAAAGCGAAGTGCTACACCACTTTTATGGCGGTTGCTTGCAGCAATTCCTTCAAAAGCCAGCTCAAATACCAGCTCAGGTTTAACGGTTCGCACTGGTCCAAATTTTTCCAGTGAGTTCCTTTTTACGAAGTTATCTACCTGTGCAAATTCTTTGTCCGTTAAGCCGCTGTAAGCTTTAGCAAAGGGCACTAATTTATCACCATCTCTAACCGCAAACGTGTAATCAGTATACAGGTTACTTCGTCGTCCACTACCTTTTTGTGCATAGATCATTACGGCATCAATAACCAACGGATCAATTTTCCATTTCCACCAATCGCCCACCTTCCTGCCTACCTGGTATGCGGAAGATTTCTTCTTGAGCATAAATCCTTCGGCACCCATTTGCCTGCTGGTACTGCGTAGTGCTGCAAGTTGCTCCCATTTATCAAACTCAACTACCGGCGATAAAATAAGAGCCGGATTTGGTAATTCATTTGTAATTGCTTCAAGTTGCTGTCTTCTTACTGATAAGGGACGATTTCTAAAATCCTCGCCATCAAATTCAAGCAGGTCGTAAGCAAAAAAAGTTATGGGCGCATCTTTCAATTGCTTCTTTGTAATATTTTTTCTTCCAATGCGGGTTTGCAAAATTGCAAATGGCAAGGGCTTTTTTTCAATACTGGGGATGATCTCTCCGTCGATCACAATACCGTTTGGAAGCAAGTCGGTCAACACCTGGAATTCAGGAAATTTATCTGTCATCAATTCTTCACCGCGGCTCCATACAAACAACTGGTTATCTCTTTTTATAATCTGACCACGAATGCCGTCCCACTTCCATTCAACCTGCCACTCTTCAGGTGCACCTAAAGATTCGGGCCCGTTTTCCAATGCATACGCAAGGTAAAAAGGGTAGGGCCGGCTATGATCTACAAGTTGCGAATCTTCGTTTAATAATTCAGCAAATGTGATGGTGGATGGATCCCAGTTGCCACTGATGCGGTGTGCAATTACAGAAGGTTCAAGGGTTGTTAACCTGGACAATGCGTTAACAATGGTTTTTTGTGAAACCCCTATCCTGAACGAACCCATAATGAGTTTGTTGAAAACAAATTGCTCGACCTGGTCCATCTTGCTCCAACTATCAAGAATGAAATTCTTACGGATGGATTCATCCTGTTTTTCAAGCTTTATAAACTGCTCAATATAGTAATGCAAAGGCAGGGAAGTTGCGTTTACATCAATGTTTTGTTCGGGTAATAATAATGATATGGTTTCTCCTAAATCACCCACAGTATGATAACATTCTCCGAACAGCCATCCCGGTAAATCCGCCATCTCAATACACCATTCAATTAACTGAGTTGAGTTTACCATTCGCCTTGGGCGGCGACCACTAAAGATGGCAATCATCCATACTTTATCCTTATCATTTGCTGTAGAAAAATATTGGGTAAGCGCATCAATTTTGTCGTTGGTTTTGGTACTGGTGCCAATAACTCTTACCAGGTTTGCAAAACCATTAAGGCCGGTAGAAGTGGATGCATCAACAGGTAACTCGTTAGGTATCTTTTGCTCATCGGTATAAATAGTACTATCCATATCATCTGCTGGATTATTCATAAGGCTTCTATATTAGGAGCTGGCAATTCATTGTCCTCGTCATCAATCACTTCTTCTTTCTTGCCTTCAAAAATTTCAGGCGGTGCTTCTTCTTCATCATTACCATATTCGGTTTTTACTTCTGCTGAAGCAATACCAATCTCGTTTAAATACCGGCTAAATGCTGCCTGGAAACCATGCGTTACAAACACTTTTTCAGCGCCTGTTGCCTTAATAGCTTCCAACAATCCCGGCCAGTCTGCATGGTCGCTCATAATAAATCCTGCATCTACATTTCTTCTGCGTGCATTGCCCCTAACCTGCATCCATCCACTGCAAATGCCAACATGATAAGGTGTAAATCGTTTCATCCAGGGAGTGCCATCTGCACTGGGAGGTGCAATAACTACTCCTCCCTTAAATGCGGCTTTATCAGTTTCAGGAGTTACTCTTTCCACCTGGGGAAGTTTCCATCCGGCTTCGGTTAAAGTTTGATGCATGTTATAAATAGCCCCATGTACAAATATCTTATCGGTTACTTTACTGGCTGCTTCAATAACGCGTTGGGCTTTGCCCAGGCTGTAAGCTATTAAAACACTACACTGTTGAGCAGCCTTGTTTCTTAGAATCCATTCCTGGATGCCCGTATAAATTTCAGCTTGCGACTTCCATTTGTAAATAGGCAAACCAAATGTAGATTCGGTTATAAAAGTGTGGCAACGTACGGGTTCAAACTGTCCGCTAATGCCATCATTCTCCGTTTTATAATCGCCACTGGCAACCCAAACTTCACCCTGGTGTTCAACCCTTATTTGGGAGCTGCCTATTACATGACCTGCCGGGTGTAGCGATACATTAACACCGTTCATTTTAATATTTTCTCCCCACTCTACAGGCTGGTAAGTATTGGGGCCTAAGCGTAACTGAAGTATGGGTACTGAATATTTATGGCAGAGGTAAGCCTGCGATCCAAAGCGGGAATGGTCACTATGTGCATGTGTTATAACTGCCTGCCTTACCGGCCGCCAGGGATCAATGTAAAAATCGCCCTCCCTGCAATAAAGTCCCTTATCTGTAAATTCAATCAGTGCCATTTTTTAGAAGATAGGAGTGAGTAGTCAGTAGTGAGTAGTGAGTAGTCATTGGTCAGTAGTCATTGGTGAGTTGGCAGTGGTGAGTAGTCAGTCGTAAGTTGTCAGTAGTCAGTTGGCAATCTTTGTAGCCATTGATCTTTCACATTCCACCATACACTTTTCACGACAATTCAACAACTCACCACTTACAATTCACAATTCACAACTCACCACTCACCTTCTCCTACAAAATTGATTTAATATTCCCTTCCTGTTTGCGGATGAAGTAGAGCTTTTTATTTTCAAGATAGTCGGGAATGGCACTGCTTTCTTTTACTTTAACAGGTTTGAGATCAAAATCATTAAAAATTGTATACTGGTTGCTGGATAGGTTGTTTATAAAATTATTTTGGTATTGCATTAAGAGTTTGCCAAAATGAAAAGTGGTTTCATACCCACGAAAAACCATATCGCTTGGGCGACTATAAAACTTTGCTTTATATCTTTTTACAAACGATGCTTCCGTATTATCAGACCTTGTATAGTTAAAAGGAGTGGAGTAAACTATATCAACATTGCGGCACGATTTAGAATTTAATTCCTTGATACCGTCCCAGGTAGGCATACCTACTGCAGTTGCCCTATACTGCTCAAAACTGCTTATAGTTTTTACAATATTTAAACCAAAGCTTTCTATAGGAGATGCAACTAAAACCACGTTGTTGGCATTACTGTCTAACTGGTTCAAAACATCTTTAGATGTAAAAGATTCAGAAAGCTCAACCCACTTTATTTTCAGGGGAGTAGTTTTTGAAATTTTATTTAAATCAGTAAATGTTTTTTTAATATAATCTCCCACACTTCCTGCTCTTCTAAATGCGATTATATTAGTTGTGGGATAGGATGTGTTCAGGTATTTATAAATTCCTCTCAGGTGCGTTTGAAAAGAGGAATTCAACAATACAAAAAATGGATTGGCATTAATGCCGCCTACATTTGGATAGGTGGCCGATATTAAAGGAATGTTTCTTTTCAAAGCCTGGCCGCCAAAACGTTTTACTTCTTCGCTTGAGGTAAAGGATCCAATAATAAGTGACACGTTATTTAACTCCGAACCGTTGAGCATTGAGCTGAGGTAACTTTCAGGTTGCTTGGTATCATAAATATTCACTTCCAATTTAGTTCCTGTATTTGCAAGGCTGTCAATTGCCATCATTACACCATTATAAAATTCAAGGCCGGGCAACATGTTTTTCGGTATACTTTCTTTGGGCGTATTATAGGAGGCGCCTTCAAAAGCATCATCCAGGTATAAAGGCGCAAATATTGCAATCTTTAACGGTTTCAGCGTGTCTGCCTGACCGTATGTTTTGTTGAGAATAAAAAGCGACAGCAGTAAATAGGCACCTGTTAAGTAAAATTTTTTCATTGTATACTGAGCGTTTGTTTCCATTAAACAAAATTGATGCCTATTCCCATTCAATGGTAGCCGGGGGCTTGCTGCTGATATCGTAAACTACCCTGTTAATTCCCTTAACATTATTAATAATCTCGTTTGAAACAAAAGCAAGAAATTCATAAGGTAGATGCGCCCAGTCTGCCGTCATCCCATCTACTGAAGTAACTGCCCTTAGCGCAATAGTGTGTTCATAAGTTCTTTCATCACCCATAACTCCAACACTTTTAACCGGTAACAGAATAGCACCTGCCTGCCAAATGCTTCCATACAAATTATGATCTTTTAACGCTTTTATATAAATGTTGTCCGCATCCTGTAAAAGTGAAACCTTGTCAGCCGTTATATCTCCAAGAATACGAATAGCCAGGCCTGGCCCAGGAAATGGGTGCCTAAATAATTGTTCATGTGGAATACCTAACTCAACCCCTACCTTTCTAACTTCATCTTTAAAAAGAAAACGCAATGGCTCAATCAGCCCGAGGTGCATTTTTTCAGGCAGGCCCCCAACGTTGTGGTGAGATTTTATAGTAGCCGATGGACCATGCACACTCAGGCTTTCTATCACATCAGGATAAATAGTTCCCTGCCCTAAAAATTTAATATCATCTAAATGCAATGCTTCTTCCTGAAACACATCAATAAATAACTTTCCAATAGTTTTACGTTTGGCTTCAGGATCCGATTTTCCTGCAAGCTCGTTGTAGAATAAATCTCTTTTATCAACGCCCTTTACATTCAGGCCTATTGTTTGGTATGTATCCAAAACCTGTTGAAATTCATTCTTGCGAAGCAGTCCATTATCAACAAAAATTCCATGTAAGCGATCACCAATGGCATGTGCAATTAAAGTTGCTGCAACCGTACTATCTACACCCCCGCTCAAGGCCATTATAACATGGCCATCGCCTACAGCAAGTTTAATTTGTTCAATGGTTTCCTGTACAAAGTGTGCAGGTGTCCAGTCCTGTGTGCAACCGCAAACGTTTATTAAAAAGTTGTTCAGTATTTGTTTGCCTTCTGTTGAATGGTAAACTTCGGGATGAAATTGTAAGGCGTATAATGGAAAAGTATCGGTGGTTGTTTTTTTAAATGCTGCAACCGGAATACTTTCAGTTGTTGCAAGTATTTCAAAATTTTCGGGTAACTCAACTATAGAGTCTGCATGGCTCATCCAGGCCTGTGAGGTGGTACTTACACCCTGGAACAACCTGTCCTCTTTTGTAAGAGTTAACATCGCTCTGCCATACTCTCTTTTATTACTTTTTTCAACCTTGCCGCCAAAATTTTTCGCAGCAAGTTGTGCCCCGTAACAAACACCTAGTACAGGCAGTTTTTCAATTAATTTATTTATGTCGATGAAAGGAGCATTTTCATCATTGACTGAAAAAGGGGAGCCACTTAAAATAATGCCCTTTAAATTTTCATCAATCAAAAAAGGTTTATGATAGGGAATGATCTCGCAAAAAACATTCGCTTCCCGAACTGCACGGGCAATTAATTGCGTGTATTGACTTCCAAAGTCGAGTATTAGAATTTTCTCGTGCATGATAACAAACTATAGAAAAACAACTGAACGTTGCGATGGTTAAAAAGAGCGGCTAAGTTACTTAAATTTAAATTTGGATAAATTACCCACTGCTGTATGTGGTGTAATGAATGCTTTGTATTTTGGCAGCCAATGTTAAAAACAAACTGCTTTATTATGAAGATATTTTCAATGGCTTTTTTAATGGTGATTGTATTTTGCTCCAACGCCTGCCGACCTTTTGGAAAACGAATAAAAGGCAATGGCAACCAGGTAACTGAAACCCGGGATATTACAAGCGCTGATCACCTGAGTGTAAGAGGCGATTTTGATGTGGTACTAACAAAGGGCCCAACTGGTGTAAAAGTTACTGCCGACGAAAACTTAATGGAATATATTTCAATTAAAATGGATGATAACAAACTTGTGATAAGTACCGAAGACAGGATAAATATAAGTTCCGAAAATAAGATTACTGTAAACATTAGTACACCCGAAATTATAGAAGCAAATGTTTTGGGAAGTGGAAACATAACTTCAAATGACAAGTTTGTTATGAGCGAAAAAATAAGCCTTAAAACAACTGGAAGTGGCGATATAAATTTGGCAGTGAATTGCCCCAATATAACAGCCAAAATAACGGGTAGTGGCAATATCAACCTGTCTGGCGAAACTCAAAACCTGAAAGTATCAATAACTGGAAGCGGTAATTTTCGTGGAGCGGATTTAAAGTCAGAGAATACTGATGTTTCCATTTCCGGCTCTGGTAATGCAACGGTATTTGCAGATGTAAATTTAAAAGCTGGCATTTCAGGTAGTGGCGAAATAAAATATCGGGGTAACGCTACAGTAAGCAAACGCATAAGTGGCAGTGGTTCGGTTACTGCTATAAATTAAAATTGTATTATGGGTTCCAGCGGTACACAGGATAGCGCATGTGAGCCGGCTCGTAATAAGGAGAATTTTTATAAATAAAATTTAGTTGAGCAGAAGCAGATGCGGCGAAAGTTGTATCTGCTTTTTTCTTGTCTTCTAACTGTTGTTTTAACAATGGATGCGTTTCAAGATATTGTTCAGCACCGTCCTCCCACCGGTAATCACTATAACCTTCTTTCTGTTGCAATACGGCATCAAAAAAATTCCATGCAAAAAAACTGTCATCACCTGTAGGTTCCAGCATTTCTGCCAGGTAACGGTTAGCTCTTTGATTGCATTCAATTATATAATCTCCTTTTAAAAACAACATGTTTACATTACTTGCAGATACTTTTACATCAGCGTTTCTATGGTGCTTCTCGTATGGGTAAAGTGCACTTTTGTACTGGTCTATTTTATAAGCCTCCACATTAATAGTTGTATCATTTTTCAGTCTGCTCATTACCACATTGTTCGCCTGTAGCCTGTCAATCACATTCCACCATCCTTGAGGAATAATATAGTATTTTGGCAGGGTTACCGTTTTATCAGGCAGAAAAGTATTATAAAAGTTAACCTGTTTTGTAAAGGGCTTGGATCGATCGTAGTACAACCTGGGCAAACCGGTAATGTTACTCATTTTATACCCCGCTTCAAATCCTTTAAAGTTGATGGTTTCAGAACTGGTGGTATCCAACTTCCATGCAAGCGCAAATTCTTTTTGCTGTTTTACTGTTGCAATCATATCCCCTTTCACTTTTATTAAAGCAGCAGCCTGTTGCGATGCTACTTTAATCAATTGCTCCATCAGCAAATAAGTTGCAGCTACTCTCTGTTTAAATGGTTTTAGCATGTGTGTTTCGGTCATAAACCCAATAGTTTGAAATAATGCTGCATATCCGGTGCTATACCTGGGTGCATCATAAAATGCTGACCAACCTTTTTCAGGATTACCTTCTTCAAAATTTACGTATGGAGTGATGACCTCATTTTTTAAAGCCATGCTATTGTAAAGTGCAGGCTCAAAAGTATCGTGCAGGTATTTGCCCAAAACACCGCCTAATTTATTATGCTGGGTTGTAAGCAATGTTAGTACATATTGATAATCGGCGCCATCACTTACGTGGTTATCTATAAATATGTCTGGGTCCAGTGTATGAAAAATTTTTGCAAAGCCCACAGCTTCCTTACTATCATTTTTTGTGAAATCACGGTTTAGATCAAGGTTTTGACTGTTTCCTCTAAAGCCATAACTCTCCGGTCCTTCCTGGTTTACCCTCGAAAAACTATTGCGATTCAATGCTCCTCCAATATTATAAACAGGTATTACAGCTATAGCTACATTTTGTGGCAGTACAATCCTTTTCATGGCCAAATCTCGTATAAGCATCATGCTGGCATCAATTCCATCTGGTTCACCTGCATGAATGCCATTGTTTACCAGTATTAATATTTTGCCCTGTTTGTGCCATTGTTGCGCATCAAATTGTGTAGCAGATGAAATAATAACTATATGCAACGGCTGCCCCGCATCAGTAGTAGAAAATGTTTTTAAAATTATATTATTAAATTGCTTTGCAAGAGCTTGATAAAATGCTATAGTTTCAAAGTAAGTAGCAGTTTGAGTTCCCGCTGTTTTTTCGAAGGGTGTAATGAACTTTTGTCCTGTAACCGGAAGCAGAATGTTGACCAGCAAACCTAAAATGACAACCTTTTTCATGTATATGTATTAATAACTCATTAAATGTAATGGAAAACAACAACAGGATATTATTAGCAGAAGATGAACCAAAATTGGGACAGGTAATACAAGATGAGCTTAACCGACAGGGCTACGTTACCGATGTTGCCTACGACGGACTGGTTGCCGAAAAACTATTTAAAGAGCACAACTATGCTTTGATTTTACTCGATGTAAATCTTCCTTATAAAAATGGGCTGGCGTTATGTAAAGAATTTAGAGAGGCAAAGAAAAACATTCCGATCATTATGTTGACTGCACTTGGTGAGATACAGGATAAAATGGACGCATTTAACCTGGGTGCAGACGATTACATTGTTAAGCCTTTTCATTTTAATGAGTTGTTTGCCCGAATAAAAGTTTTTTTAAAGCGCACCGATCTGGCAAACGAGATAGGGGAGAAGCTTACTATAGCCGATTTGGAAATAGACCTTTTGGAAAAAACAGTTACAAAGGCTAACCAGGTAATAAACCTTACTGCTAAAGAATTTGCTTTACTCACTTTGTTGGCACGTTCCAGGGGAAAAGTAATTTCAAAACAGGAAATTCTTGAGAAAGTCTGGGGGCTTAGTTTTGATACCGGAACCAATACAATTGAAGTATATATTAGTTTTTTACGAAACAAATTGGATAAACCATTTGAAAACAAACTGATACACACAAAGCCGGGTTTTGGCTATTTTTTAAAGGAGCTATAGTTTAATGAAATTACGAATCCGCATAACCCTTCTTTTAAGCTCACTGGTTTTTATAATCCTACTTATCTCTGTATCGTCTATTTATCTCCTTTACGAAAAATTTAGGAAAGATGAATTTTACCAGCGGGTAAAATCCCGTGCTGTATTTTATAGCTCAATTTATTTTAAAGGAAAACCTACTGATCCACTAAGTATTCAAATAGAAAATTTCTCCTTATCTGGAGAAAAAGTGGCGCTTTATAACGATAAAGAACAGTTACTTTCTGTTAAGCCTGATTCTACATGGATGATCATTCCTCAAGAAGTATTTACAAAAGCACGGCAAACAAGGTTCTGTTTTTTTAGTCATGGATACCAGGAAAGTGTTGCTTATTATGTTGATGGCCCTTTTCGAAAAGGATATGTTATCTCATCCGCCTACGATAGGTTTGGCAGGAGAAAGATTGAAAACCTGCAGTTTGTTATGTTATGTACGCTTGGTGGTGGCCTATTGCTTAGCGGCATATTTTCTTTCTTTTTCGCAAAGCAAATTGTTATGCCGCTTAGTCAGCTTACCAATAGAATGCAGTTGATTACAGAAAGGAACATGGATGAAAGATTGGTAGTAACCAGCGATAAAGGCGAATTGGACCAGATAGCCAGGAATTTTAACGAGATGCTCGACCGTCTTGATAATGCATTTGAAATGCGTAAAAGATTTGTGCAGCAGGCATCGCACGAATTACGAACACCTTTAACCAATATGTTGGCTCAAACGGAGGCAGCATTGAGCAAAAATCTTTCTGCGGGGGAGAGTTATAATGTGCTGCAATCTTTAAAAGATGACCAACAGCATATGATAGAGCTTACCAACTCGCTTTTATTACTTTCTAAATACGAAAAGCTTGCACAAATAACCGATCTGTCAGTTATTCGGGTAGACGAAACCTTGTACGAGGCAATAGATCAAATAAAAATTCATTACCCCGACACGCACATACAGGTAAATTATAGTTCGATGCCCGACAATGATGGCTTGCTTACTGTAATGGGCAACGAAGTGCTACTAATGTCAGCATTGCAAAACCTGGTAAAGAATGCCTGCCATTATTCCGAGGATAACGAGGTGATGATAAATATAGATGCACAGGTAAACGGGATGTGCATCAATTTTGAAAATATGGGCAAACAACTGAGCGACGATGAAATGCAGCGGTTATTCATTCCGTTTTTCAGGGGAGAAAACTCAGTGCATAAAAAAGGGTTTGGTTTAGGTTTGTCTATCGTGCAACGTATTGTTAGTTTACATAAAGGAACCATTAGGTATACGGCTGTAAATGAACGTCTAAATCGTTTTAGTTTGATCTTTCCAAAGCAATAGACATAAAAAAACCCGTTAAAAACGGGCTTCTTTAAAAAAGGTATGTGAAGAGAATTAAGCAGCTACAACCATCTTGTTGGCTTTCCTTGCTAATTTGCTTTTTAAGTTTGCTGCTTTGTTCTTATGGATGATTCCACGCTTTGCAAGCTTATCAATCATAGATTCTACTGAAGGCATTTTATCAGCAAAGGCATCCTTTTCATGAAGCGTTTTTAAATCCCGGATAGCATTACGGGTTGTTTTACCATAGTAACGATTACGATCTCTGCGCTTGGCAGCCTGCCTCACATCTTTCTTTGTAGCTTGATGATTTGCCATAATATTCTTTTTAAAGGACGGCGAAGGTAAATAAAATCAGTTTATAAAAACAAAAATAAATACAAAAAAGTTTTAGGTTCCAAAAGAGGTACAGGGAACCTTAAAATATTAAAAGATTTTATTAGTGGTCTATAGATATTTTTATGGATCATTTTAATATGTCACAAGGCGATCAACCTTTAATTATTTGGTCCTTTGTACGTGTAAATTTAGCTGTCTTATAACTGATTTTGTAAGTTCCCAAAAACTGGCAAATTGATTATATAAAAGGTGTTTTAATAAAAATTTCTTCAACCAAACACCGATATTTGCAAACACTCATTAAACATATAACGGTTGACTAATCGGATAAATTCCAAAATTTCATGAAGGATTTCTCTTACATCACCAATTCTCACCCATCTTATATTGAAGGACTATACAAGGATTATGTAGCAAACCCCGAAAGCATAGACCAGGACATCCGTAAATTTTTTGATGGTTTTGATTATGCAGTTTCAAATGGTTCAACTAATGGAAATGGTGTTGCTGCTGCAGCCGCTCCTACAACAGGTGGCACATTAAATCTTGAAAAATTAAATAAAGAATTTAGTGTTTACCGCCTTATACAGGCATATCGCCGTAAGGGGCACCTGGTGGCTAAAACCAACCCAATTCGCGAAAGAAAGGACAGGGGAGCAAATGTAGACCTGCAATCCTACGCACTTAGCGATGCTGACCTTCAAACAAAATTTGAAGCTGGAAAATTTATCGGCCTTGAAAATTCAACGCTGAACGATATCATTAGTCTTTTGCAAAAATGCTACACTGGTTCAGTTGGAGTTGAATATTCTGCTTTAAACGACAGAACTAAAATTGAGTGGTTGGGCAACGAGATAGAAAAGAAATTTTTGGAACCCCTTTCTATCAATCAAAAAAAACGCATCCTGGAAAAACTCGACCAGGGAGTAATGTTCGAAAAGTTTCTTCATACCAAGTACATAGGACAAAAGCGCTTTTCGCTTGAAGGTGGAGAAACAACAATAGCAGCGCTTGATGCTATCATAAATACTGCCGCAGATTTTGGTGTAAAAGAAGTTGTAATCGGAATGGCCCATCGTGGCAGGTTGAATATACTGGCAAACATCTTAGGTAAAACCTACGAACAAATTTTTACCGAGTTTGAAGGAAAAGCCACGCCAGATACAACTATGGGTAGTGGCGATGTTAAATATCACATGGGTTTCAGAGGTGAGCACACTACCGAAGATGGTAAAATCGTAAACCTTCAACTCTGTCCAAACCCATCTCACCTCGAAGCCGTAAACCCGGTTGTTGTTGGATTTGCAAGAAGTAAGGCTGATGTAATTTATGAAAGCAATTACGACAGCATTTTGCCTATACTCATACATGGAGATGCCTCTGTAGCTGGCCAGGGTATTGTGTACGAAGTTTTACAAATGAGCGGTCTAAAAGGTTATTACACCGGCGGCACCATTCACTTTGTAATTAATAATCAAATTGGATTTACAACTGATTTTGATGATGCCCGTACCTCTGATTATTGTACTTCTATTGCGGCCATGGTGCAAGCCCCCGTTTTACATGTTAATGGCGATGATCCTGAAGCTGTAGTTAAATGTGTACAGATTGCAACCCGTTATCGCCAGGAGTTTAACAGCGACTTTTTTATAGATATGGTTTGTTATCGGCGTCATGGGCATAACGAGGGCGACGATCCAAAATATACACAACCTCACTTGTATGCTTTAATTGAAAAGCATCCAAATCCACGGGAAGTGTACAGCCAACGCCTAATAGCAAATGGATCAATAGAAGCAGAACTGGCAATGGAAATGGAGAAGAAGTTTTGGGCCGACCTGCAGGAGCGCCTGGATGAAATAAAACAACATCCCTTACCCTATACTTTTCAAAAACCGGAATTGTGGTGGCAAAGCCTTCGCAAATCAACACAGTCCGATTTTGAATCTTCGCCTGTAACAGCAATTTCGGCTGATCATTTCAAGCTTATTTTTAAAAGCCTTATGGAGTTGCCGGAGGGTTTTAAACCTTTAAAGAAAGTTGAGAAATTACTGCACGATAAAATAAAATTATTTGAAACAGACAATGCAGTGGATTGGGCCACCGGTGAACTTATGGCTTATGGCAGTTTGCTGTTAGAGGGCCACGATGTAAGAATGAGTGGGCAGGATGTTAGAAGAGGAACCTTTTCTCATCGCCATGCTGTTTTGAGGGATGAAGAAAATGATGGTAGTTATAATCGCCTGAGCAGGCTATCCGAAGACCAGGGAAAGTTTAGAATTTATAATTCATTTCTAAGTGAATATGCTGTGCTGGGCTTTGAGTACGGTTACTCCATAGCAAACCCAAATGCACTCGTTTTATGGGAGGCGCAGTTTGGCGATTTTGTAAACGGAGCCCAGATTACGCTCGATCAATTTATTACCAGTGCAGAAACCAAGTGGAGGCAAATGAGTGGTCTTGTTATGTTGCTGCCGCATGGCTACGAGGGCCAGGGGCCAGAACATAGCAGTGCACGTATGGAGCGTTTTCTGCAACAGTGTGCCGAGCAAAATATGATTATCGCTAACATTACAACAGCAGCCAACTTCTTCCATTCGCTACGCAGGCAGTTGGCGTGGTCTTTCAGAAAACCAATGATGGTGTTTACGCCAAAGGCTAACCTTAGGCATCCTGGTAGTTATAGCAAGCAGGAAGAGTTTACCTCAGGAGGTTTTAAAGAGGTAATTGATGATGCTTTTGTTGAAGCACCGGCTAACGTTTCAAAAGTTTTGTTCTGTACAGGCAAAATTTATTTTGACCTTGCAGAGCGGCAACAAAAAGAAACCAGGAAAGATGTAGCCATTATAAGACTGGAGCAGATTTATCCTTTGCCTGCCAAACAACTGGATGCCCTTTATCAGAAATATAATAAGGCAACGTGGTTTTGGGTGCAGGAAGAGCCACTAAATATGGGCGCTGCTGCCTT
>JBBQVY010000102.1:0-16251 GCA_038211085.1 Chitinophagales bacterium
TCTATAAATGCAGGAGTGAGACTTGACTATACTAAGTTTTTAACTACTCCTAAGCAAGACCAGTTTTTTAATGATAGTGCGCTGCCAGCAATTAGTCGTTATTACGATTTACAGGGCGCCCGTTCGGGACAGATAGCCAGCCCTAAAGCTTCTATTTCGCCACGCCTTGGCATTACACTTAAAATACCTGAAGAAAATGTAACCATTCGTGGAGGTTTTGGATTATTTACCGGCCGTGTACCATTGGTTTGGCCTGGTGGAGTGTATAATCAAAACGGGGTTAGCATAGGTGGTATTGACTTAAATCCTCCTACAGCCCAACAAAATGTAACCTTCCGCCCCGATCCGTTTGGGCAATACACAGCACAAGAACTGGGTTTGGGTATAAATAACAAAGGACAGGTTGATATGATTGTAAAGGATTTCAGGCTGCCAAAAATCTTTAGAACTTCTGCTGCCATTGATAAAAAAATGGGTAATGGCTGGACTACCTCTTTTGAAACAATCATCTCTAAAAACATAAATGAGATCTATTATCAAAACGTAAACATCCTTCCTCCAACCTTAAAAATGACTGGTCCTGATACCCGTAATATTTACGCAGTTTCAGGAACCGTTAAGAGAATTCCAATACGTTCAAACGGTACAAATCCATACAATGCAGATGTGTTTTTGCTGAGTAATAACCAAAACCAGAAAGGATTTTCTTACAACTTTACATTTACAGTCGACAAGGCCTGGAGCAAAGGATTTGCCTTTAATGCCAACTACACATACGGTAATTCGGTTGTAACTAACGAAGGAACCAGCAGCCAGAATAACAGCCAGTGGAATACCATGGAAAGCGTAAACGGCCGCAACTTCATACCACGGTCAACCTCTGACTTTGATCTTGGGCACCGCGTTAATGCTTATGTAGCCAAGAAGGTTAATTATTTAGGCAAAAGGTTTGGAACAACATTCTCTCTTGTTTATAATGGACAAAGCGGAAATCCTTTCAGTTATACCTATAGAAATAGTCCTGTAAATGATGTTACAAACAGTGGAACAAACGACCTGATCTTTGTACCTACCGAAACGCAGTTGAACGATATGTTCTTCAATTCTAATACCATTGGAGCAAAAACATACACTTCTATTGAGCAAAAAGCTTTATTAAATGATTACATTAATAATGATAAATATCTGAAGAAAAGGCGTGGCCAATATGCTGAGCGTAACGGAGCACGATTACCATTTACTAATATTTTAGACTTGAAGATTCAGCAGGACTTTAATTTAAAATTAGGTGCAAAAACTTACCAGCTACAATTGACTTACGATGTTTTCAACTTTACCAATATGCTTAACCGCGATTGGGGTCGTCAGTATTTCCTGAGCTTTGATCAGTATGCTTTAATTCAGTTTAGTGGTTACAGAGCAGGTACAACCATACCTACTTATCGTTTTACACCTATACTTAATAATGCACCACCCTATGGCATCAGCATTTCAACAGTTCCTAGTTATTCACCACGATACATTAGTCAATTAGGTGTGCGTCTAAACTTCTAATTATCTAAAATTCATATTAAATATTAAGGCAACCTTCGGGTTGCTTTTTTTTGCTTGCCACTGAAAGTCATACTCTTTTACTTGCTTGTACCACATAATTTCTCCCAATATTCCAGCCATTTTACCGATAACAATTATTTAATGCAGCACAACTACAATATGATATGCCTTGTAAATAAACCCGTATTAAAAGTTTTAATTACGCTCGTGTTAATATTTTTGCGCACACAAAAACACCATTATGAATTTAAAAAGTCTCTTGTTTATCTTATTGACGGTCCTATTTGTCCCAATCATTGCAAAATCCCAGGTAACTACCAGCAGCATAACAGGTACTGTAGGCCAGCCTAACCAGAGTTTAGAAGGAGCAACTATTACGCTGAACCACATTCCTACCGGCACGGTCTATCGTACTTCTTCTCAAAAAAAGGGTATTTACAATTTGGTTAACCTCATACCCGGCGGCCCTTACACAATAGAAGTGTCTTTTGTTGGCTATAAGTCGTACACACAAACAGATCTTTATTTATCATTAGGAGAAAACACCCGCTTGGATGTACCCTTAACGCAATCCAATTCTAACTTAACCGAAGTAGTTGTTACCGGTTATGCCACAAGTGGCGAGAAAAAGAAAACAGGTGCTTCTACCAGCATTAGCCGTGCACAGATATCTGCCCTGCCCTCTTTAAGCAGAAGCCTCGGAGATTTTATCCGCCTTACCCCACAAGCAAATGGCAACTCTCTTGGAGGGTCATCCAATCGCTTTAATAACATAACCATTGATGGTGCAGTTAATAATGATGTGTTTGGTTTATCAGGTTCGGGTACACCAGGCGGGCAGGCAGGCACTACAGCTATATCTTTGGATGCCATACAGGAAATACAGGTAGTATTGGCCCCTTACGACATTTCTTACGGCAACTTTACCGGTGGTGGGGTGAATGCTGTAACCCGTTCAGGTACCAATAAATTTGAAGGATCTGTCTATGGTTTCTATCGTAACCAAAACACCATAGGCGACGATCCTATCTCTAAAGTAAAGTCAACTAACTTTAGCGATAAGCAATATGGTGCCCGCTTTGGTGGAGCCATTGTAAAAAACAAATTGTTCTTTTTTGTAAATGGAGAATTGGCAAGAAGAACAGCCCCTACCCTGTTTAACGCAGGCGAAACGAATGCACTTTTAACTACAGACGAAGCGAAAGCTTTAGCCGACACAGTTTTAAAGAAATACAATTACAATGTTGGTGGCTACAACCCTTTTGAAGCCGAGACAAGAAGCGATAAATTGTTTGGTCGCATAGACTGGAATATTAGCGGCAAACACCGGCTAACGCTTCGTCACAATTATATTAAAGCCTACGACGATAACATTTCCCGTTCAGGAACTTCTTTCAGGTATGGTAACAATGGATACCGTTTTAATAACGAGCAAAATATAACCGTTGCTGAGTTGAGAAGCAGGTTTAGCAACAAGCTATCTAACAACCTTATTTTGGGTCTTCATAAAATTCGTGACTTCCGCAGCACATACGGCTCATTGTTTCCTTTTGTTGAAATAACAAAAGGTTCAGGTACCATACAATTTGGTTCGGAAAGAAGCTCTACCGCTAACGAGCTTGACCAGGATATTTTTGAGATAACGGATAATCTGAAAATCTTTAAAGGCAAGCACACTTTTACTGTTGGAACTCATAATGAGTTCTTTAAATTTCGCAACCTCTTTATCAATAACTTAAATGGCCGTTGGTCGTTTAACAGTGTTACCGATTTTTATAACAACAACCCACGCCAGGTGCAGGCTACGTACTCAAACATAGCTGGCGATCCAAAGCCTTCTGCTAAATTTAACGCCGCACAATTAGGTGCTTATGTGCAGGATGAAATACAGGTAAACAACCAGTTTAGGATTAGCATTGGCTTACGTGCCGATGTACCGGTTGTGCAGAATGAGCCGGGCTTCAACAAAGCAGTTGACTCAACATTTAAGGGCAATTACTCTACTTCTTACATACCTAACAAACAATTGCTATGGTCGCCACGTGTTGGTTTTAATTACGATGTACAAGGCGACCGCCAGGTTATTGTACGTGGTGGAGCTGGCATTTTTACCGGTCGTTTACCATTTGTTTGGATATCGAACCAGTTTTCAAATACCGGTTTGTTGTTGAGTACTATTAGTGTAAGCGATAACCCCGCTACTCCTCAAAACGAAGTAAACAACGGAAATGGTTTTCAACCTGATGTTGCAAAGCAAGGCAGTGGTTTGGGTACAGCAGGCAGAAACTTTGAAGTAAACATCATCGACAAAGAATTTAAATTCCCCCAGGTGGCACGTTTTAATTTGGCTACTGATGTAAAACTTCCCGGAGGCATCAATGCAACTTTCGAAGCTATATATTCAAAAACTATCAACAACGTGTTGTACCAGGATGTAAACCTGGCTGCACCGGTAGGTATTGTAGACCAGGCTTACAACCTTGGGGCTGATAAAAGAATTGCTTATTCAGGCTCAACCAACGCAGGTGGCCGCAGAATAAACCCAATCATTACCAATGCCATTTTAATCACCAACACTAACAAAGGTTATTCGTACAACCTAACCGCACAGTTTAGCAAAACATGGAAAAATGTTTACGCCATGCTTGCTTACAATAACAACGATGCAACAGAGGTTAACAGTGGTGCAAGTTCTACAGCCCTTTCAAACTGGGAGTTTGTACAGGTGGTAGGCAACCCAAACAATCCCCCACTGGCTGTATCTAATTATGCTTTAACACACAGAATAACCGGCGTATTAACCACAAACATTAACTACACCAAATTCTTAAAAACATCGTTGTCATTTTTCTACAATGGCAAATCGGGTAGCAAGTATACCTATGTTACCAATGGCGATCTTAACAGCGACGGCCGTTTTGGAAACGACCTGGTTTATATACCACGCAACACCAGCGAAATTAAATTTGTTGACCAGTTAAGTAATGCTACAACTGTACGGTACTCTGCTGCCCAACAGGCCGCAGCCTTCGAAGATTTTATTAGCAACGACAAATCGCTTAATAAAAGAAGAGGCCAGTACACAGAAAGAAATGGCAACGAAACGCCATGGGAGCATGTAATTGATATGCGTTTTGCACAGGATTTTTTTGTAACCACCGGCAAAAGCAAACACACGCTTCAATTTACTTTTGATGTTTTTAATGTAACCAACCTTCTTAACAACGATTGGGGAAGGCAATATTTTGTATCTAACCAGGCTTATAACCTTTTAACAACTGTAAATAGAACTTCAGGTGGATTTATTGGTAAAGGCTACAACTTTAGCATCGGGCAAACACCATGGAACACCAGTTTTGGTTCACGTTTCCAGGGACAGTTAGGCCTACGATATAGCTTTGATTAACTCAAATACTTTGCAACAAACAAAAACCATCCTTGTTTCGGGGATGGTTTTTTGTTTGTATGAATTGAAGTGAAATTTTTGGAGGTCATCAGTTTACCATGGCTGAACATTCTTGCGTCGCACACTTGTACAGTTGTAACTTATTTCATCGCATTACACTTACACACGTCCTCACAATTCAATTCCAAACTGCTCTCCTACTTTTTTCAAATCATCAACTATGCTATCCACAACAGGTATTCCTTCTTTCATCCTTATAGCTTCCATTTCACGTTCAGGGTCACCAGGAACCAATACTTTTTCATTTGCATTTATAGGTTTTGCTGCATGAAAGCGGTTGATCCAATTGTCCATGTGGGTTTTAAAATCTTCAGCCGGGCGAAAAGCATCTATCCGCATCGCTCCAAAAAAATGACCCAGTCCCTCTCCGGGCATATTTACCGGCATAGGCACATAAGCCGGAAAAGGTGGTGCCCATGGGCCATAGCTTGCACCGCTTAACACAGCCGAAAAAATATCAACAATACTGCCCAATGCATACCCTTTATGGCTACCATGTTCGCGGTCGCCGCCAAGTGGTAGCAATGCACCACCCTGCTTTAATTCATTAGCATTGGTAGAGGCATTGCCTGCTGCATCCTGAACCCAACCATGTGGTGTATCTGCATTTTTGCGTTGCAATATTTCAAGCTTACCATTAGCTGCAGTGGTGGTAGCAAAGTCTGCCACAAAAGGTGGTTGAGTGCCCGCAGGTATTGCCACAGCAATGGGGTTAGTGCCCAGCATTCGTTCATTAGAAAAAGTAGGAGCCACCAAAGCACTGGCGTTGGTCATAGCCATACCAATCATATCATGCTCCAGCGCCATCATTGCGTGGTAACCGGCTATGCCAAAGTGATTGCTGTTTTTTACGCTTACCCAGCCAGTACCTACTTGCTTTGCTTTATCTATAGCTACCTGCATGGCAAAGGGAGCTACCACCAAACCCAGGCCGGCATCACCGTCAATTACCGCCGTTGAAGGAGTTTGATGTACAATTTTTATATTGGGTGTTGCATTAATACGACCAGCCTCCCACAACCTAATGTAACCACTTAAACGGGCCACACCGTGGCTATCCACTCCCCTAACATCAGCAGCAACCAACACCCTGGCAGCAATATCAGCATGCTCTTTAGAACAGCCCATGATTATAAATATTGAGTGTACAAATTGGTAGAGGCGTGTATAGGAATAGGTTTGTGGCATGGGTGGAAATTGGTTGAGCAAAAAGGGTGAAGGTAATTGGAAAAAGGAATGATGGCTTTACTTTGTGAGGGAAGGGTAATAGGAATCTACAAGGCTTAGGATGAAAAGGTGGATCGGGATGAATTTGTTTTTGAACTATGGTTAAACATGATTAATTGATGGTCTATGATTTTTAAGCCACGCAATCATAGTATTCATCTAATCAAAAAAATCATTGTTCAGACACCCATCCCTGTGCAATTTCTTCATCTAATTTTTCCCCGTTCAAGCTGGCGGGCAGTCCAGTTGTTTTTTTCTACTTCAGCTAAATAAAATTCTCTTTTGTCCTTATTATCAATTCTTATTAGTGTGCGGTAATGTGTCCAACTGAATTGTGAACGCAGTGCGTTCATAATTGGAAAATTTCTGTAAAACTGTCTAAAAAGGTTTAACTGCCTGAATGAAAAACTGCTGCCGTAAATTGGATCCAGCGTTTGTGTTAAAGTTTTAATCAAGTTTTCGCCGTAGCCTGCTCTATCCTTGCCATCCTGCTCTTCTTCAAAAATTTTTCTGCCAATGTTCCAATACATCAGCACTCGTTCAAAATCTATTGAACGAATAGCCTTTTCTTTTGCGGCTGCAATGATGGCTTGTATTTCTTCTATTAAGTCTTTTCTTATCATTCCTTTTTAATAATTAAGAATGTTTAGTTACGATTGCTCAATCAAATTACGAACCATCAATCCCGATTACGACCGCAGTGCGGACGCAAATAAACACCTGTGCCTAATTCCCAATTGGCCTTGCCTACACACCATCCCTTCCAACAAGCTCCACAAGGTACTTTGCATACAATTAAGGACTTTCCCAATGTTGCATGTGGTCTATGTGCTCTGTTTTCAGCTGAACCAAGATAGATAGGTAATCGGTTGAGAGAAGACTATCTTTAGTAAGTAACTCATCCTCATTTATTGATTTAAATTATTAAGTATGCCCATCCTCACCATCGTAATTGTATTAATTGTTGTCGGAGTTCTTCTTTACCTGATCAACAATTATATACCAATGGATCGTAAGATTAAGTCGATCCTGAATATTGTAGTGGTAATCGTTCTCATTATTTGGCTGCTGAAAGCCTTCGGTTTATTAAGTTCCCTGGGAAGTGTCAAGGTATAAGTGATGCCTTATATTTTTCGCATTGCCAACATCAATCCATTCGATTGATGTTTTTTTATTTATGGTATTAGACACAGCCATACCGATTGATCATTGCCATGTAGGGACAGGTCGCGACCTGTCCCTACAACAAACGCGACCTGTCCCTACGTTGCGATAATCGTTTTCCCTGGACAGGTCACGACGGACAGGTCGCGACCTGTCCCTACGTTAACCATACGATTCGAAGGTAACAACACCATTCACCGGCTCGACCACCACCCCCACTACTTCAACTCCACAGGTATTTCCGTCATACTACCGGGTGCATCTTCTATTTTTACACCCCAAATTTTACCCGGCTTATTACCCATGGTTAATTGCAGTATGCCGCCATTCATAATGTTTTGATGCGTGATGTATGTTTTGGTATAAGGCTTACCATTAAGCGTAGCACTTTGTATGTATACATTTTTACCGCTATTATTAACGGTGTTTACTCTAAAGGTTTTTCCATTAGGCACTAATATAATGGATTGGGCTACCATAGGACTACCAATAACATACTCACTACTGGCAGGGTTAACCGGGTAAAAGCCCAAAGCGCTGAACACATACCACGCACTCATCTGCCCACAATCTTCATTACCTACCAGGCCGTCGGGTTTGCTGGTGTAAAACTTGTTCATGATCTCTCTTACGCGATATGCAGTCTTCCAGGGTTTTTGCAAATAGGTATACATATAGGCAATATGATGACTTGGCTCGTTGCCATGTGCATACTGACCGATAAAGCCGGAGACATCCGGAGGAGCATCACCGGTAATTTTTTTGGTAGTGGTAAACAAAGAATCAAGCTTGTCTTCCAACCCATTTTCATGTAAAAAGCTTTTCCGCAAACCCTGTATATCGTGGGGTACAAAAAAGCTGTGTTGCCACGCATTTCCTTCGGTATAGGGGTGCCCGGCACCTCCATTACTTTCGTATGGATCAAAAGGCTCTACCCATTTACCGGTGTAATTCTTCGCTCTAAAAAAACCAGTTTTTGGGTCGAACAAATTTTTCCAAAATTGCGCTCTTTTATTAAAATCCACAAAGTCGGCAGGTTTACCCAGGCGTATAGCTGTTTGAGCAATACACCAGTCGTCGAAGGCATATTCCAAAGTATAGGTAACACTCTCCTGCAAACGGTCAGCAGGTATAAAACCAAAATTTCGGTAAGGTTCTGTGCCCCGTATATTTTGAGCAGCACTCCGCTTCATTGCTGTGTAAGCTTTTTCGTAATCAAAGCCTTTAATACCTTTTAAAATAGCATCGGCAATAACAGGTATTGCATGGTATCCCGTCATGGTATTGGTTTCGTTAAACTGCAGGTCCCACACAGGCAGGTATCCATACTGATCGTAAAAAGCAAGAAAACTGTTGATGATGCTCGGCACCATTTCGGTTTGAGTGAGTGTTAGCAAGGGATTTGCTGCCCTAAAAGTGTCCCACAACGATTCAACTGTAAAGATCATCTGCCCATTCTTTACATCACCCTTAACCCCTTTATAATTACCAAAACGATCGCTAAAAATTACAGGCGCCAGGTAAGTATGATAAAGAGCAGTGTAAAACATTTGTTTAATGCGGGCATCATTGGTATTAATCTGGATCTTTCTCAGCTCACGTTCCCAAATTTCGGAAGCATTGCGTTTTACCAGGTTAAAATCCCAGGTACGTATTTCATTTAAACTTTCTACAGCGCCTTCAATGTCAGCAAAGCTGATACCCACTTTTATCATTACAGCCTCGCCGGCTTTTGTTTCAAAATTTAAATAAGCCAGCACATCTTTACCTGTAACACTGTTATCATTGGCAAGCTTACCATTATTGAAAACGGTGGTACTGCTTACTGCTTTATTTAAACGAATGGCATAAAATACTTTTTGGTTTTTTGCCCAACCGGTTGAGAAACGATACCCTACAAATGTGCTGTCGTTTATCTTTTTGAAATTGCTTTCTGTAGTTCGGTCAGAGTTAATAGCAAAAGCAAGATCGAGGCGGATGGAAGACTGCTTACTTTCAGGAAAGGCGTAGCGGTGCAGCGCACATCGCAACGATGTGGTCATCTCAGCATAAATATTAAAATCCTTTAGTTTAACTGCATAAAACCCTGGAGAAGATCTTTCCTGTTTATGAAGAAAAGTACTGGTTAAACGGGTTGTATCCGGGGCATGACCTGTAATAGGCATCACAGAAATATCGCAAAGGTCTCCAATGCCTGTTCCACTTAAATGGGTATGGCTAAACCCCGTAATTACACTATCGCTATAATGATAACCACTGCTATAATCCCAACCACTTTTGCCATTGTCGGGGCTCACCTGTATCATTCCAAAAGGCAACGTGGCCCCAGGGTACGTATGACCATGACCACCGGTGCCAATAAAAGGGTTTACAAATTCTACAATTTTTGGAGCAGGTTGACTGAAAGCATTAAAACCGGTAAGCAGGCAAACAATAAGTATGTGGCGTCTTTTCATGAATATTAAAAGGATGATTGTATAAATAAAACAAGGATGGTTGATTAAACCATCCCTGCAATATAAAATTATATCATATTTGGTACTGTTATAATTTTAAAAAGGAAGATCATCCAGCGGTTCAATTACATCAGCAGCACTTTGGCTTGAGGCAGTACTTTCTGTATTGGCATTACCTGAAGACTGGCTATTGTTGTTACTGCGCTCCTGGTAATTTTGTTCGCCACCCTGGCCATCACCACTGCGACCACCTAGCAATTGTACAGTTGATACCCGAAGGCTAAGTGTTGACCCCTGGCGGCCATCTGCAGTTGTATAGGTTCTTATATCGGGTACCCCCTCTGCATATACCTGGGTTCCTTTTTTCAGGTAAGGTGCTATACCGGTTCTTTCGGTCCAGTAGGCACAATCAACCCACAATGTTTTATCTTTTTGAACTCCCTGGGCATCCCGAAATTTCTCACTATGTGCTACAGTAAAATTGATGACATTTTTACCATTGACATTATTTACAACACCATCTTTTCCTAAATGACCTATAACATGCAATCTTATCATAGCTTAAAGTATTAGCGGACCAAATTAGTAAAAATGTTTAATAATGGAAGCAGTCGCTCCAAAGGATTCTCGGTTATTTTAATACGATATGCATAACTAGATCAGGTGTATTAAATCGATATTTTAATGTTCTTAAAAGCCTGTAAGGCTGAAATTTTGCTAACCCTTTAAGAGTGATTAGAGGGCTAAGCCCCATGGGGGCGGCATTTTTATCTGCTCATTCCTAATTTTCAAACAGGCATTCATCTTCGTTCATAACCTCAATAAGTAAGTTTTGAATAAGTATTATAAATATAAAATGTCTCGCCTCCGGGGCTTATTGGTATTATTAAACCTGTTGACTGTTACCATAATGTCGCACCTATGGTGCTTATAGAAATTATTAAACGAGTTGATTGTTGCCAGAATATCTGCTCAGCGGGTCTATTAACATTAGAATAAATCTCTCGTTATGCTAATGGCTATATCCAATTATTACTTCTTTGATAGACATGTCTTGGCTGACCTATTCTTCTCAATTAAACCAAAACAAAATATCGGGGTTGAAGATAGGGCACAGGTAGATATCTATGGCTTCTAGTGCATCGCTTCAGCAAGGTCTATTTTTTGCTTTTTATTTCCTTTAACCAGCAAAACAAAAGGCACACAAATCAGGAACATAATTCCGAGGTACAAAAAGGCATCCATATAAGAAAGCACGGAGGCTTGCTTGTAAATCATGTAATCGAGCGATTTATATCCTGCTTTTAATGCATCGTTTGCCGCCATTCCCTTTGCCATAAAATTATGTTGTAAACCTAATACTCTCTGTTGCACATCGGGGTCGTTTACATTTAATTTGCTCACCAAATTAGCCCTATGAACCATGTTTTGACGTGCCAGGTAAGTAGTAATTACGGCTACTCCAAATGAACCCCCAAGCTGTCGCATCATTCCTGTAAAAGCTGCCCCCTGCCCTATTTGCTGGCCCTTTAATGTACTTAACGATAAAGTGGTGATCGGTATAAAAAGAAGACCCATACCCACTCCTCTCACAATCAGCATCCAGAAAAATGCATCGGCAGAAGTGCTGGGTGTAATAATTTTATATCCCCAAAAACTATACACAAAAAACAATAGCATACCCGAGGCCACCAGGTATTGTTGCGGTACGCCCTTCTGCAAAGCCATACCGATCAAAGGCATCATAAAGGCGGTTGTTAGAGCTGCGGGTATCATGAGCATACCAGATTGTTGTGCCGTCCAACCCAGGGTTGACTGCGTATACAATGGAATGATGAACGTAGAACCATACAGGCCAAAACCAAGTATAAAAGACAGAATGGTTCCCACCCTTAAATTGCCATTTTTAAGCACCCTTAATTCAACAATTGGTTTTCGGAAATATAGTTCTCTCCATATAAAAAAGAATAACCCAAAGACCGCACAAACTGCTAAAACAACAATGGTTCTGCTGGTAAACCAATCATCGTCCTGCCCCTTTTCTAAAACGTATTGCAGGGAGCCAACGGCCAGAGCCAGCAATCCTATACCCAGCCAGTCAATATCTTTTGAAATACTTTTTTCTGCGTATTTGGGACTGCGTACAAATTGCAGCGTAAGAAGTGTGGCAATAATACCAATGGGAATGTTGATGTAAAAAATGTAAGGCCACGAAAAGTGATCGACTATATATCCACCCAGCGGCGGCCCTAAGGTTGGACCAATGATTACACCCAAGCCGTAAATAGCCTGTGCCATTCCTCTTTTCTCCGGAGGATAACTTTCGGTTATGATAGTTTGAGAAGTTACCAGCAGTGCACCTCCACCAATACCCTGTATAAATCTAAAAGCTACCAGCTCCCAAATGTTTGTAGCGTTACCGCATAAAAATGAGAAGACCGTAAATATGATGATAGAAACTGCAAAGTAATTACGTCTGCCGAATTGCTGCGATAACCAGCTTGTCATAGGAACGATGATTACATTGCCTATAGCATAAGCGGTAATTACCCAACCTACCTCGGTTAAGGTTGCACCCAGGTTACCCCGCATATCATTGAGTGCCACGTTTACAATAGTGGTGTCAACAATTTCGAGAAGGGCGCAAAATATTGCTGTGATGGTTATGATTACCCTGCGGGAACCATATTCAACCAATGAATTTTGTTGCTGCATAAATTAGTAGAAAAAAGAAATAAAGGAACAACTACATGCCCGTGCTTTTAGCTTAGGGCTAACAGCTGACGGCTATTTTTTTAATCAAGGTTTACATCTACAGCCACGTTCATACCGGCACGTAACCTGTTCAGAATATTTTCTTCCTTTTGATCAAACTCAATTTTAACGGGTAAACGCTGAACCACTTTTACAAAGTTGCCCGAGGCATTATCCGGAGGTAATAAAGCAAAGCTTGAACCTGTAGCAGGTGAAAAAGAGGTAAGCTTACCAATAAAATCATGACCTGGAAAAGCATCCACATGCACAACAACTTTTTGTCCGATTGACATTTTATTTAGCTGCGTTTCTTTAAAGTTAGCCACTACCCAAACATCATCATTTAACACCAGGCTAAAGGTTGACTGACCTGCCTGTACAAACTGGCCGGGTTGAACATTAACCTTTGAAATTAATCCTGCTGTTGGTGCTGTTATAACTGTGTATGACAAATTGAGTTTTGCTTCGTCCACTTCTACCTGGCGTTGTTTAATAATAGAGCTTGCAACACCAATTTGAGAGGAGGTTGCAGTACTCTGGCTGGCTACACCACTGGTTTGTGTATTGGCCTGTTGCTTTTGTGTTTGCAGCACCTGCAACTGGTTTTCTGCTGTTTGCTTTGCTGCTAAAGCCTGCTCATATTGCTGTTGTGTAACCGAATGATCCTTTATCAGGTTTTCAAAACGGTTGTAATCCTGCGTAGCACGCCACACGTTTACTTTGGCAGTAGCAATTTGTGCTTCAATTGTAGATACAGACGCCCGTGAAGTAGCAATATTAGCAGTAGCTGCATTAGTACTTGCTCTTGCTGCCAAAAGGTTACTTTGTGCCGTAGCCAATGCTGCCTGTGCCTGTTCAACTTTTAAAACAAGGTCGCGATTGTCCAACACCAGTAATGTATCGCCCTGTTTTACCTGCTGGTTATCCTTCACTTTTACCTGCGTTATATAACCACCTATACGGGGTATAACGGGACTGATGTTGGCTTGTACCTGCGCATCATCGGTCTCTTCGTGGTGTTGGCCATGAATGTATTTTGTATAGCCAAACCAGCCACCAAAAACAAGGAGTAAAGCAAGAACTATTAAGAATCTTTTGCTTTTTGCTTTTGGAGGAGCAGGCGCCGTTTGTTTTTTATGATGGATTGTTTTAACAGTTGTAGTGTCCATTGTGTTTGTATTTATTCGGTAGATAATTTTATTTATTAGTTTCTGTTTGAAGTAAGCCAGCAGTTTGCAACAATTTATAAAAGGCAACCGAAGCATCAGATTTAGAAAACGCATAGTTCAATTTTGCCTGTAACTGGGCAACATCGGCATCTAATAAATCGGTTGTATTGGCCAGGGCATTATCGTATTTGTTCTTTACAATTTTGTAATTCTCTTCGGCCTGCGCAATTGCCTTCCTGTACACTTCAATTTTTTTCTGGCTTAGCAGATAAGCCTGGTAGGTTTGGTTTACCTGGTAACGAATGTTATCATTTAGTAAACCTTCGTTGGCGGCTATTTGCGTTTCGCGGGCCTTGGCCTGGTTTACTTTTGATTTGTTTTTCCAAAGTGATGACAAGCTATACTTAACACCCACACCAATATTTAATGCATTATATACTGTAAGTAAGTTGGGAACATAGGCTGCAATGTACCCCCCGGTTAAACCTATACTTGGGTACAAATCACCCTTTATAACTTTTACCTCTGTACCGGCGGCCTTTTTTCTTAATTCAAGCGCCGCTTTGTCCTTACGATTTTGCATTGCAAGTTGCTCATAATCCTCAACAGTCTTAAGCTCGTTGCTGCTTAACAGGCCATCAGCCTGGGGATTTAGTTCGGTACTTTCAGGAAGGCCAAGCATAAGGTCCATTGCTATGTTGGCAAGTTTCCAGTTACTCTCTGCATCTAACAGGCTCAACTCAGTATTCGATACCTGCAGCTCAGCTTTTAAAAGATCGTTGCGTGCCAGCAAACCATTTTTCTCCAGGTTGGTAAATTGTTTTACCCTTTCCAAAGCACTGCCCAGGTTTTCTTTAACCAGGTCAACAGCAGCTTTTGATTTATATAAATTATCGTATGCATTTATGGTGTTGAGTATAACCGCATCCTTATCGTTAGCCGCATCCAGCCGGGTGGCCTCAGCAAGATAGCGGGCAGCCTCAATACCATACTTAATTTTAGAACCTGCATAAATAGGAAGGCTTACATTAAAAATGCCATAAGTAGCTGACGAAACTTTTGCGGGAGGTTCTGAAGTGGTATTGCCTGTACCGGATGTGGATGTTGACTTTGTTTTCAAGTCAATGTTTGGGTTGTTGAGCCTTATATGAGACCCACTGAAAGCAGCATCCGGCAATTTTCTTTCATTCGCTTCCTTAAGTGCAGCTAACGATTCTTCTATTTTTGCCTGTCCAGCTTTTATTTGGCCACTGGAATTCAGGCTCATATTAATAGCTTCCTGTAAACTTAATGACCTTGTTTGCTGGGCATACAATTGCCCTTGTGAAAGAATGCCTTCAAAAATAAGCAGGTATATAAATGATCTAAGCTTCATAACTCAATAGTGATTTAAACAATTCTTTAATGTGGCTGGTTAATTTTTTAAACAGTAGCTTTTTAAACTCCTCTTCCGACAGATCGATTAAGTTGTAAAAGTTTTTATAATAGTCCTTATTGATGAAGGTTTGCAAAACCGTACCAATCATGGTATTCATCAGCATAACAACATCAATATTTTTTTTGAATACTTTTTTCTTCTGACCATCCAGTAATAATCTTGCTACCAGGTCGGCATTCTTTTTTTTAAGAGAGAAGAGCAGGTCATTGATGACCACGTTTTTTTCCATCATTTGTTCGCAGATCATCAGTTTGTAAAACCTTTCTTTCGAAACAATTCTTTCTACATAATCATCAACAACCACATTCAGTTTTTCAAGAGGGGACAAAGATTCATTAGAGAGTAATGACTCTATTTTTTCGGTTAACTGTCCAGTGCGGCTTTCGAATATTGCCTGCATCAGTTTTTCTTTAGAGCCAAAATAATAGGAGATCATTGCAATGTTAATGCCAGCAGCTTCTGCTATATCCCTAACCGAAGTACCATCATAACCCTTGCCCGAAAAGAGTTCTTCCGCCGTTTCTAGAATGTGTACCTGTTTGTCGTTGTAAGTCATCTGTATCAATTAGACAGCAAATTTAAACAAATGTTTGATTTAATTAAACATTTGTTTAATTAATTTTTTGGGCTACTCTTTGAAGGAGTTTGTTGACGACAGAAACAACAATTTAAAGCAAGAATGTTCGCTCGATGGTCCAATACAACGCAACCAGGGCAATGAGGATAGAGAGCGGAAACACAATTCGCTTACGGTAATAAGGTGATTTACCGAAAGGTATTACCAGTAAAGCAAATACAATGGTAATGATAGTGATCTGCCCAAGTTCAACGCCAATATTAAAAGAAAGAATGGACGTTGCAAATTTGTTTCGGGGCAGCCCTATTTCGTTTAAGGAGCTGGCAAAGCCCAGTCCATGAATTAACCCAAACATAAAAACCAGGGCAATGCGCCATGGTTTTAGTTCGCTTAGTAATAAGTTTTCTACTGCTACAAATAAAATTGATAAAGCTATAATTGGCTCA
>JBBQVY010000103.1:0-16175 GCA_038211085.1 Chitinophagales bacterium
CCGATTACAACCTTATTTTTAGAGAAAAGCCGGTTGGAGGCCAGGGTGGCAATAACAATAGTGAATCTATTTTTGAAGTACAAACAGGAGTTAACCTTGGTGAGAATGCCGTAAGTCCTTTGTTTAGCAATGGTCAGGGTCCCAGGGGCCGTGGTGGTTGGAACGACCTTGGTTTTGGTTTCAATACCCCATCAGCCGATTTATCAAATGCTTACGAAGCTGGTGATACCAGGAGAAATGCTACCATCATTTTTATTAACCCAACTGCTGCAGGTAACAGCCCCGGAACCGTGCTGTGGGATGGATTTCGCATACCATCTAAGGACAGTGTAGAAAATGACAGGTATAGTTATAAAGCATATCACAGCAACATTGCCGAATCTCCGCAGGTAAGTAATAATAAGGATACCAAGCCAAAGAATATTCGTTTAATGCGCTATGCAGAGGTGTTATTGATTTATGCTGAAGCAGCAGCTATGTTGGGCAATACAGCCGAAGCAACTGCCAAGCTAAACATGGTTCGCAACAGGGCTAACCTACCTGCTTCAACAGGTACTGTTGCCAACATTTGGGCCGAGCGCCGTGTTGAACTGGGCATGGAAGAAGACAGGTTTTTTGACCTTGTAAGGCAGGGTAGGGCAGGCGATGTATTAAGAGCACAAGGCAAAGCTTTTGTAACCGGAAAGCATGAAGTATTTCCAATTCCACAGGCACAAATAGATTTAAGCGGTGGCAGGTTAACACAAAACAACGGGTACTAAACAATCGTAAATTTTAAAAAACCAGATTATGTTTTCAAAATATAAAATAACCTTAGCTGCCTGTGTTGCAGTGTTCACTGCTACTGTAATTTTTACAGGATGTACTAAGGCAGAGTTAGATGATGAATTTACGGCAGGAGACCCTCCCCCGGTTGCAGGTGGATTTAAAAATTCCAGCGAAATTGCTACCGCAAATCTTGTAGCACATTTTCCGTTTGAAGGAACTGTAGACGATGCTAAAGGCGCCGTTACCGGTGGTAAAGCTTCAGGCACTACCAGTTTTGTTACAGGTAGAAAAGGACAGGCCTACCAGGGTTCAACTACCGGGTTTATCGGCTATTCAAACCCCGGACCTTTGGCAGGATTAACCAGCTTTACAGTTAGTATGTGGATCAATACTTCCAAACACGATGGTGGAGCACAAGGTGTATTTGGTATAGCCAAACAGGATGGGTCTTTCTGGGGTAATTTTTTTATGATGATAGAGGGCAACAACAGCAGCGATAACCGCATGTTTATGAAGCTGCACTTCGAAAAAAATACGGCTACTTATGTGGAGCATTGGATTGAACCGTTTGGTGATTTCAGGCCCAACGATATGTACAATGCCTGGAGGCATGTAGCCTGGACTTATGATGCGGCTACATCAAAAGCAGCATTGTATGTAAGCGGTCAAAAAATGCCATTGCCACCCGGTGCTGAAGATCGTAAAGCTGATGGTTCTGGTACTGCTTTAGGTGCTTTGAATTTTAAAAGTGCTACCAAATTTGTTATAGGTGCTTTTCAGAACCAATTAGGAGCACCGTTTAATTCGCCCGAGCCATGGATGCTGCCATACACTGGCAAACTGGATGAATTACGTTTTTACAATAAGGCTTTGTCGGCCCAGGAGATTAATGCAATTGCGGTTTTAGAAAGACAAGGTCGCTAAACCAGTCTAACTGCTTAAAAGGGGCTGTCTGTACGGGCAGCCTTTTTTATGGTACTGTTTTTTTGATAAGTACAACGATAACATGATCATATCTAAATGTTACTTCTTCTTATTTTTAAGCGCAACCAATGAAAATTTTAAACACAGGTGTTTGTATAATCTTGTTACTGTTTTCCTGCACAAAAAATGGAGGAAACGACCCGGTAATACAGCCTCCCCAGGGAGTTGTATTTTCCAATACCTCTGTACAGGTTAACGGTACTAATAATGGCTCGGCTGTTTACAAATACATACCTGTGAATCCGTTTGTCAAATTTTCTTTTAGCACAGCAATCAATAAATCAACAGCGGCTGCAAATATTCTTTTTAACGAGGCAAGTGGTGTAGCAGTTCCACTTACGCTCTCTTACGAAAACAATGATAGCAGTGTAATTGTAAAACCAGTTGCAGCATTGAAAAGCTTCACTTCTTATAACCTCATTCTTTCACAAGGCCTGCAATCCAACAATGGAAAAAATTTAAGTTCTACAATCAATGTTTCGTTAACAACCGGTATTGATTCAACTGATAAATTTCCACTGGTTGATACTACTGTTTTGCTGAACCTGGTGCAACGACAAACTTTTAAATACTTCTGGGAGTTCGGTCATCCCACATCTGGTATGGCAAGAGAAAGAAACACTTCAGGCGACCTGGTGACAACAGGCGGTACCGGCTTTGGAGTTATGGCCATAGTTACTGCCATTCACCGAAACTTTATTTCAAGAGCTGAAGGCCTTGCACGCATTAAAAAGATCACGGGTTTTTTAACCAATGCTGCCCAAACTTTTCATGGAGCATTTCCACATTGGCTTAATGGTAACACCGGGGTAGTTATCCCATTTAGTACAAAGGATGATGGAGCTGATTTGGTAGAAACTTCCCTTTTAATGCAGGGACTGCTTACAGCCCGTCAATACTTTAATGGAGCCGACACCGATGAACTTGCATTGCGAAACGAGATAAACGCTTTGTACAATAAAGTTGAATGGAGCTGGTTTAGAAAGAACAATGAAAATGTATTGTACTGGCACTGGAGTAAAAATTTTTCATGGGACATTAACCTGCCTGTAAAAGGTTGGAACGAAACTTTGATCACTTATGCCATGGCAGCTTCATCAACAACTTTTACCATACCTAAAGTAGTGTACGAAGATGGTTTCGCCAGCAATGGTTCCATCAAAAACAACAACCTGTATTATGGCATACAATTGCCTTTGGGTCCTACTTTGGGTGGTCCATTGTTTTTTGCGCACTACTCCTTCATGGGTATCAACCCTAATGGGCTTACCGACCAGTATGCCAATTACGAAAAACAGGTTATCAACCACACAAAAATCAACTACGAATATTGCAAAGCAAACCCCAACAATTATTATGGTTACAGTAATAAAGTTTGGGGCCTAACGGCGAGTGACATCCCCAATGGTTATACAGCAAGTTCGCCCACTAACGATGTTGGGGTAATAGCTCCAACTGCAGCCATTTCTTCCATGCCTTATACCCCGGTTGAATCCATGGCTGCACTGCAATTTTTTTATTATAAATTAGGAGATAAAATTTTTAAGGAATACGGCTTTGTTGATGCCTTTAAATTGAGTGAACCCTGGTTTGCCAATTCGTTTTTAGCCATTGACCAGGGGCCGCAAATTGTGATGATAGAAAATTACAGAAGCGGTTTGTTATGGAAACTTTTTATGAGTTGCCCCGAGGTTAAAACGGGTATGAAAAAACTGGGATTTCAAAGCCCTTTTTTGTAAGTTTTTGTAAAGGTGTTCTTTGGTTTCGCATCGAAATACAAAATGACGTGAATAATGGTAGAAGACCTTTGTTTAAAAGTGATGATTGCGCCTTTGTTTAAATGTTTAAAAGTTACTTTATATTTAGAGATTACCCGATTGATCTTCAGCCCTAAATTTTTATACTTACCAATATGTCAAATTTTAAACTAAACCAGCAGCAGTTAGCCAACTATAACAACGATGGTTATGTGTTTGTAAAAAATTTTTTAACCCTGCCGGAGATTGATAAATTGTATGCGATAGCTACAGGAGATGATGCTGTAAAAAAGCATGCCTTCGACCTGAATGACCAGAGCGGTAAAAAAACCAAACTTACATTATGGTATACACCTGGTAACGATGCATATGGCCTGCTTACCAAAAGCCGGCGCATGGTTGAGTCGGTCGACCAGTTGATGGAAGGCGATTCGGCAGTCTGTCATTTTCATTCTAAACTAATGCAAAAAGAACCACGGGTAGGTGGTGCCTGGGAGTGGCACCAGGACTATGGTTACTGGTATAAAAATGAGTTTTTATTACCCGATCAAATGATGTCGGTTATGGTAGCTATTACACAAGCTACCAAAGAAAATGGGTGCCTGCAGGTAATTAAAGGCTCGCATAAAATGGGCCGCATAGAACATGGTTTTGCAGGCGAGCAGGTAGGAGCATCGCAGCATTATGTTGACCTGGCTTTACAAACTATGGATCTGGTTTATGTGGAATTGAACCCGGGGGATGCCTTATTCTTTCACAGTAATTTATTGCATCGGTCAGCAGCTAACTTATCGGATAATAGCCGTTGGTCGCTTATCTCTTGCTATAACCGTAGTGGCAATATTCCTTACAACGAGCCTTCTAAATCCAGCACCGTTCCATTACAGGTGGTTGATGATGAGGCCTTGTTGGAATGCAATGCAGAGGGATTACAGGAAACTTCAAATTTCCTGGAAAAAGAAAAAGACGAAGCGCTTAAGTAAGGTTCATGTTTTTTGCCGTTTCCTCTTACATTTCGTTGATACAATTAAGTTCATCCTTATGCGCCCATAACCAACTTTGCAAATAGCGGTAACTAAAGGGCAACAGCCAACCCTGCCATTACCAGATAACCTGTACAACATTCTTATTTGACGGCTACCTTTTTACTGCTGTTCTCCGGTAAAGGCTGGATGAAGAACAGTAACTTCATAGCCCTGAATTAATTCGCAACGATTGCAAGCAAACACTATGAAAATATTGTCGCGTCTATCTTTCTCCGTATTGCTTTTTATATCGCTCCTTGCATGCAACAGCAGTAAGCAATCATCCTCTCAAAACAATTCAGCATCTAGCACCAGCGATACCATTTTTACAGCAGTACACCGTGCTGCCTTCCAATATTTTTGGGAAGGCGCAGAACCTGTAAGTGGTATGGCAAGAGAGCGCATAAACATGGATGATGTGTATCCTGAGAATGATAAAAGCGTAGTAACAACTGGTGGCTCCGGCTTTGGAGTGATGGCAATACTGTCAGGTATTGAGAGAGGGTACATTACCCGGCAACAGGGATATGAAAGGCTGAATAAAATTGTACATTATCTGGAGAAAGCAGACCGCTTTCACGGTGCGTGGCCGCACTGGATTAATGGGGAGACCGGGAAAGTAAGGCCATTCGGTAAAAAGGATAATGGTGGAGATTTAGTGGAATCATCTTTCCTGCTACAAGGCCTTTTATGTGTTCGACAATATTTTGCAAATGGCAACCCGGCCGAAAAGCAATTGGCCGTTGCCATTGATAAGTTGTGGAAGGAGGTTGATTTTAGCTGGTATAGAAATGGAAAAAATGTGTTGTACTGGCATTGGTCGCCTGAGTATGCATGGCAAATGAATTTTGCTGTAAAAGGTTATAACGAATGCCTGGTTATGTATGTGCTGGCAGCTTCGTCACCAACACATACCATACCTGCAGAAGTGTACCACGAAGGCTGGGCACGAAGCGGCAGCATAAAAGACACCACCATACAATACGGACACCGTTTAACACTGGCTCACAATGGCGCAAAAAAATATGGAGGACCGTTATTCTGGGCACATTATTCTTACCTGGGTCTTAACCCCACGGGGCTGAAGGATCGCTATGCAGATTACTGGGAGAACAACCGAAACCAAACCCTCATCAACCACGACTGGTGTGTAGACAATCCTAAAAAATATAAAGGATATGGTGCTGACAGTTGGGGATTGACTGCCAGCTATTCTGTAAAGTTTTATGCAGCACATGCCCCAGGCATGGAAACTGATTTGGGAGTTATCAGCCCTACGGCTGCACTTTCTTCTATGCCTTATACGCCTAAATACAGCATACAGGCAATGAACCATTGGTATACTGATATGAAGGATAAAACCTTTGGACCCTTTGGCTTTTACGATGCCTTTAGCGAAACCGATAATTGGTTTCCAAAACAATATTTAGCCATAGACCAGGGGCCAATGGTGGTAATGATGGAAAATTATAAATCAAGACTACTCTGGAATTTATTTATGAGTTGTCCCGAAGTAAAATTGGGATTAAAAAAATTGGGATTTACCAGTCCATACATTCAATAGAAACTCCAGTAATAAAATAAGGACTTACATCAACCTAAATAAAAATGAAAATTAAGCAAGGAAAAATGAAATTAAGAACGGTGGTAACACTGTTTGCTTTTTTAATAGGGTTTGGTGTAGTAGTTGCACAGCAACCGTCGCAACCTTCGTTTTTTAAAGATGTGGCTGCACTTAAAACAAAAGATAGTGTTGCTTATCCGCCACCTAACAGCATATTGTTTACGGGTAGTTCCTCCTTTACCAAATGGACGGATGTTAATGCTTACTTCCCCGGTTACAAAATTGTTAACAGGGCTTTTGGCGGCTCATCGCTCCCCGATCTTATCCACTATGCCGATGAGGTGATCATTCCTTATCAACCCAAACAAATTGTTATCTACTGTGGCGATAATGACCTTGCAGCGTCTGATAGCATCACACCACAAATTGTATTGGATCGGTTTAAACAACTCTTTATACAAATCAGAAACAAATTGCCACAGGTGCATATTTTGTATGTAGCTATAAAGCCAAGTCCAAGTCGCGAACGCCTGATGCCTAAAATGGTTCAGGCAAACAACCTCATCAAAAACTTTTTAAAAACCAACCAATATACCGCCTTTGCTGATGTATACCAGCCCATGCTTATACAAGGCGGTAAACCAAATCCAACCCTGTTTCTCAAGGACAATCTTCACATGAATGCCAGCGGTTATGTTATTTGGCAAAAGGTGATACTACCCTATCTGTTACCATAAAAAATCTATACATGAAAATCTTACAACTGCTTGTATTCTTATTGATTGCTGGCACAGCCCCGGCCCAGAAGGCAAAGCCTATAACTGCTACCAGTAATAAAGCAGGCATTTTCATCACCAACCTGATGGCTAAAATGACCCTTGACGAAAAGATCGGCCAGTTAAACCTCTTAACCCCCGGTGGTGGAATACTTACCGGCTCGGTGGTTAGCAGCGATGTGGAAGCAAAGATTAAAGCAGGTATTGTAGGTGGATTATTTGGAGTAATTGGTGTTGAAAAAATTAAGCAGGCCCAACAATTGGCCATGACCACCAGCCGGTTGAAAATACCCCTGATCTTCGGCTCGGATGTTATACATGGATACAAAACCACTTTTCCAATACCGCTTGGTATGTCGTGCAGTTGGGACATGGTTATGATTGAAAAGAGTGCAAGGATTGCGGCAGTAGAAGCATCCGCCGATGGGCTGAGCTGGGTGTTTTCTCCTATGGTAGATATTGCCCGTGATCCGCGCTGGGGCAGGGTTGCCGAAGGTAGTGGCGAGGATACTTACCTCGGCTCTCAAATTTCAAAAGCTATGGTGAAAGGTTACCAGGGTAATGATCTTGCGGCCAACAATACCGTTATGGCCTGTGTAAAACACTTTGCTTTATATGGTGCTGCCGAGGCAGGACGTGATTATAATACGGTTGACATGAGCCGTATAAAAATGTACGAGTATTACCTGCCGCCATACAAAGCTGCAGTAGATGCAGGTGTGGGTAGTGTTATGACTTCGTTTAACGATATTGATGGCATACCGGCTACTGCTAACAAATGGTTGCTTACTGATCTGCTGCGTAGGCAGTGGGGTTTTAAGGGTTTTGTTGTAACCGATTATACTGCCATCAACGAATTGATAGATCATGGTATGGGCGACCTGCAGGCCGTATCAACCATGGCATTAAAAGCTGGTACCGATATGGATATGGTGGGTGAAGGATTTTTGAAATACATGAAGAAATCGTTACAGGAAGGAAAGATCATCCAAAAGAATATTGATAATGCATGCCGCCGGATTTTAGAAGCTAAATACAAACTCGGTTTGTTTGACGATCCATACAAATACACTGATAATGCAAGGGCTGCCAAAGAAGTATTAAGTGCTGATGTAAGAACAGCAGCCCGTGAATTTGGAACACATGCAAGTGTATTGCTAAAGAATAACAATCAAACGTTGCCTTTAAAAAAAACAGGCACCATTGCTTTAATCGGTCCGCTGGCAAATGACAAAAATAATATGTTGGGCACATGGGCTGTTAGTGGCGATAACCAAACATCTACCACTGTTTTGGAAGGCATGAAGAATGTGGGTGGCAGCAGTGTAAATGTGATCTATGCAAAAGGAGCTAACATTTCTAACGACACATTATTGGCAAAACATGTGAATGTTTTTGGTGAGAGAATTAGCATTGATGGACGAGTGCCTGATGATTTGTTAAATGAAGCATTGGAAGTGGCAAGCAGGGCAGATGTTATAGTTGCGGTTGTGGGCGAAGCTTCAGAAATGACCGGTGAGGCTGCCAGCCGTTCCGATATATCCATTCCTGAAAGTCAACAACGATTAATACAGGCACTGGCCAAAACTGGTAAGCCATTGGTATTGGTAATTATGGCTGGTCGCCCGCTTGTTTTAAACATGGAAAGTAAATTGGCAACTTCAATATTATATGCCTGGTTCCAGGGGCACGAGGCAGGTAATGCCATTGCCGATGTATTGTTTGGCAATTACAATCCTTCGGGAAAACTTACCATGACCTTTCCGCAGAATGTTGGTCAGATACCCATTTATTACAATCATAAAACTACCGGTCGTCCGCAGGTTGATGGCCAGCCAACACAAAAATTCCGGTCTAATTATTTGGACGTAAGCAACGAGCCTTTGTACCCCTTTGGATATGGTTTAAGTTATACCACTTTTGCCTACGGCGAAGTAGACCTTAGCAAAAAAGCAATGGCTGCAAGCGATAAGCAAACAGTAACTATACAAGTAACCAACACCGGTAGATACGGTGGTGAAGAGGTGGTGCAGTTGTACATCCGGGATATGGTGGCCTCCATCACCCAACCGGTAAAAAAATTGAAAGCCTTTCAAAAAATATATTTAAATGCAGGAGAGAGCAGGCAGGTAAGTTTTATATTAACTAAAGATGACCTGACTTTTGTAGGTACGGACCTAAACACTATTTATGAGCCCGGAGAATTTAAAGTGATGATTGGTGGAAATTCGAAAGACGTGAAAGAGGCAAGTTTTATGTTGACTAAATAATTGGTTGTTTATACTGCCAAAGGCATAAAATAGTGAGGTTTGAACAGGCAGTATATATTACTCCACGTGATTGCGAGTAATTAATTTTTGGGTTTAAAAAAAAGTTTTTTGAAAATGACATTTCTTTAACCACAGATAACAACCAGAGGAAATACCCACAGAGAAACACAAAGTGTTCTCTGCGTCCTCTGTGTAATACTTTTGAATTTCTCTGCGGTAAATAATACTTGTCATTGGCAGTTCTTTATAGCTGTCATTTTTTTAACCATAGAGAACAGCGAGAGGAAATACCCACATAGAAACGCAAAGTTTTCTCTGCCTCCTCTGTGAAAGCTCTTGAATTTCTCTGCGGTAAATAATACTCGTCATTGGCAGGAGGAACGACGAAGCAATCCCCTTAATTATAGGCGATCTCCCGAAAATGCAGGGGATTGCTTCGTTTCTGCCAATGACGAGGCTCGATATATAAAGTCATTATTTTATCCCTAGCTTAAGTATAGAACAAAATTTAAAAGATTTTAAAGGAACTTAACTTGTCCAATAATAAGTAAAACATAAACTTGCTGTGCATGAAAAAGAACCCTTTTTTGAAACAACAACTACTGTGTGTTTTGTCATTTTTAATCATAAATTTTTCATTTTCCCAAGACAAATCGCAGTATCGAAAGCAGTGGTTTATACAGGGTGGTGATACGTTGCCTTACCGGATACTGTTTCCCAAAAATTATGACACTTCAAAAAAATACCCGGTTGTTTTTTTTCTGCATGGCCGTGGCGAAAGTGGCAACGATAATCAAAAGCAATTAACCAACGGAGCAGATCTTTTTTTACGCGACAGTATTCGCGATCGTTACCCGGCTATTGTAGTCTTTCCTCAATGTTCTGCCAAAAGCTATTGGAGCAATGTAAATATGATAACCTATGACAGTTCCACTGCCAAACGATGGTTTTATTTTATACCCGGTGGCTCACCAACGGTACCCATGCAACTACTGGAAAATTTTGTAGGTAATATATTAGAAAGATTTCCTGTTATCCACCAGCAGGTGTATGTTGGTGGATTGTCTATGGGAGGCATGGGTACATTTGAACTGGTACGCCGGCTACCCAAAACTTTTGCCGCCGCCTTTGCTATTTGCGGAGGAGCGCACCCGGCCACTGCACCACAAATGAAACAAACTGCGTGGTGGATTTTTCATGGATTAAAAGATGACGTGGTGCCACCCGAGAAAAGCCGCATCATAGCCGATGCACTCATCTCGGCCGGGGCCAAAGCAAAGGTTACTTTCTATCCGACCGCCAATCATAACAGTTGGGATTTAGCCTTTGCTGAACCAGGTTTAATGCAATGGTTGTTCAGCCAGAAAATGAAATAGAGTGGTCTGTCAAATCCGGATAATTATGTTATGCCGCATAGGGGCAACAGGTTGGTAGAGATAAAAAGGTATCAATGCTGTTCTGCAGTGTAGGTGCAACAGGTTGGTAGCAGAAAAAGGTTTGAGATTATGTTATGCCCCATAGTTGCAACAGGTTGGTAGAAATAAAAAGGTATCAATGCTGTTCTGCCCCGTAGGTGCAACAGGTTGGTAGCAGAAAAAGGTTTGAGATTATGTTATGCCCCATAGTTGCAACAGGTTGATAGAAATAAAAAGGTATCAATGATGTTCTGCACCGTAGGTGCAACAGGTTGGTAGCAGAAAAAGGATTTAGATTATTTTGTGCCCTATAGGGGCAACAGGTTGATAGAAATAAAAAGGTATCAATGCTGTTCTGCCCCGTAGGTACAACAGGTTGGTAGCAGAAAAAGGTTTGAGATTATGTTATGCCCCATAGTTGCAAAAGGTTGGTAAAAATAAAAAGGTATCAATGCTGTTTTGCACCGTAGGTGCAACAGGTTGGTAGCAGAAAAAGGATGGAGATTATGTTATGCCCCATAGTTGCAACAGGTTGGTAGAAATAATAAGGTATCAATGCTGTTCTGCACCGTAGGTACAACAGGTTGGTAGCAGAAAAAGGATTTAGATTATTTTGTGCCCTATAGGGGCAACAGGTTGATAGAAATAAAAAGGTATCGATGATGTTCTGCACCGTAGGTGCAACAGGTTGGTAGCAGAAAAAGGATGGAGATTATGTTATGCCCCGTAGGTGCAACAGGTTGGTAGCAGAAAAAGGTTTGAGATTATTTTATGCCCCATAGGGGCAACAGGTTGGTAGTAGTAGCAGATATAAGATAAAGATTATTTTGCCTCATAGGGGCAACAGATTGGGAGTAGCTCTGCGGGTTAAACGTTGATTGCCACAAAACAAGATGGAAGAAATGTTTTGCCTTGTAGGGACAGCATGCTAATAAACACAAAAAAACTATTGTATTCCCATCTGCCCCTTGTCATCCATTTGCTTTACATGTACTTTTATTACAAATTGTTTTTAATGGCAAACACCTATACCCAAATTCATATACATGCAATATTTGCAGTCAAATATAGAGCTGCATTAATCCTCCCGGGTTGGAAGGTAAGATTACATCAATACATGACCGGGATTATTCAAAAGAATACGCATAAGCTGCTTGCTATAAACACCATGCCTGATCACCTTCATGTATTGTTTGGTTTTCGGCCAACACAATCATTATCTGATCTTATTATGCTGGTGAAAGGAGAATCTTCAGAATGGGTCAATAAGCAACAATTTTGTCCTACACCTTTTAGATGGCAGGATGGTTATGGTGCATTCTCCTATTCAAAGTCTCAGCTACATAGGGTGGTGCAATACATTATGAACCAGGAACAACATCATCATGAGAAAACATTTCTGGAAGAATATGAAGAGATGTTGAACAAGTTTGAAGTTGAATATGATAAGAGATACATATTTAAATTACCGGAATGACATTGATGAACCTACATTCACCTGTTGCCCCTACAGTGCAAATATTGTGTGGGTGTAAAATGGCTACCAACCTGTAGCCCTTAAAGGGCAATAGAAATATCCTTGCGTAAATAAATGCCAACCTTATTGAATAGCTGCATTAACCTGTTGCTCCTATGGGGCATGTATTGTGTGGGTGCAAATAGGCTACCAACCTGTTGCCCTTACAGGGCAATAAAAATATGCTTGCGTAAATAAATGCAAACCTTATTGAATAGCCGTATTCACCTGTTGCCCCTATGGGGCAAATATTGTGTGGGTGCAAATAGGCTACCAACCTGTTGCCCTTACAGGGCAAATTATGCCCTGTAAGGGCAACAGGTTGGTAGTATAAATAAGATGAAGATTAATATGCCCTGTAGGGGCAACAGGTTGGTAGCATAAATAGGTAAAGATCATTATGCCCTGTATGGGCAACAGGTTGGTAGCATAAATAGGTAAAGATTATTATGCCCTGTAGGGGCAACATGTTGGTAGCATAAATAGGTAAAGATTATTATGCCCTGTATGGCAACAGGTTGGTAGCATAAATAGGTAAAGATTATTATGCCCTGTATGGGCAACAGGTTGGTAGCATAAATAGGTAAAGATTATTATGCCCTGTAGGGGCAACAGGTTGGTAGAAAAGTTTTGCCCCTACAGGGCAACACATTTTAATTACCAATATTCGAATAAAATTAAATCTCCCTATTGCTCGGACTTCGGATAATCAAAAAACCAAAACTCTTTATCAGCTCTCTCAAACTCACTCCAGCTTTTTACATCAGCTTTAACTGCAAAAATGCCGCAGGTAGGCATGTCATCAATTCGTGAAGCCGTTAGAGAATTTGCAAAATCTGTAATACCGGGATTGTGTGAAAACAAAGCAACACATGTAGCATCGTCGGGCAGCTTTGCTACCACCCTGTAAAAAGCACCAGATGTGGCCTCGTATAAATTGTCTTCCTGAATTATGTGTTTGGCCTTAATATCATAAGCATCTGCAAAATAGGAAGCGGTTGTATAAGCCCGTGTAGCCGTGCTGCTTACAAAAAGTTCAATATCAATCTTCTGTTTAAGTAATCTTTTTGCCATCATAGGGGCATCCTTGTTTCCACGGTCGTTCAGGGGTCGGGCTTTATCATCCATGTTTATGAAGTCCCAACTGCTTTTAGCATGCCTTACGATCACAAGTTGTTTCATAACCTTAATATTTGAGGTTACCCTTTAAAAAATTGCGCCTCATTCTTAATACCCTCTTACATTTTTTCCTTCCATGTAATTCATGAAGGCTTTATTTACAACTTTGTTACCCCCTGGGGTGGGGTAGTTGCCTGTAAAGTACCAGTCGCCCGTATTAGTGGGGCAACTTTCGTGCAAGTCTTCTATGGTTTGGTATATAACCTGCACCGGTGTTTCAAGACCGGCAGGGGTTATCAGTTGGGCTATCTTATCAGAGATTTCTTCTGTAGTAAAAGGTTTATATACCTGGCGTACCACATTAAGCGTGTGCAATTCGTTGGTACGAGCCAGTTCTTTGCATTTTGCATACAACTCATCAAGTACCGTTTCAATGTTACGCTCTTTCAACAATTCAATGGCCGCTTTAAAGGCAATAAAATCGCCCAGTTTACTCATGTCTATACCATAGCAATCCGGGTAACGTATTTGGGGAGCCGAAGAAACAACAATTATTTTTTTTGGGGAAAGCCGGGCCAGCATTCTGATAATACTTTCTTTAAGCGTGGTGCCCCGCACAATAGAATCGTCAATTACAACCAGTGTATCCTCGCCATTGCGAACGGTGCCATAAGTAATATCGTACACGTGCTGAACCATTTCGTTACGATTGGAATCCTGGGTGATAAAGGTCCTCAGCTTTACATCCTTTATGGCAATCTTTTCCTGGCGAATTTTGCGGTTGATGACAGCCGATAATTTTTCATCGTTAAAATCATTACCCCAGCTAAGAATGCGTTGAACTTTGGTTTTGTTAAGGTAATCTTCCATACCCTTACACAAACCTATGTAGGCTACTTCTGCAGTATTAGGAATGTAACTAAAGATGGTATTCTTAAGATCGTAATTAATCGATTCAAGAACGGGTACGCTCAGGTGGTGACCTAATGCTATCCGTTCCCTGTAAATTTTTTCATCGCTACCGCGACTAAAATATATCCTCTCAAAACTGCAGGCCCTTCTTTCAGCAGGTTCCAGCACTTGTTGAATAGAATAAGAACCATCGTTTTTAACGATGAGTGCATTGCCTGGCATTAATTCCAGCACCTCGTTTTCTCCTACATTAAAAGTAGTTCTGATGGCTGCTCTTTCACTGGCAGCAACAATAACTTCATCATCTATGTAATAATAAGCAGGGCGAATTCCATGTCCGTCTCTCAGCACAAAACTGTCCCCGTTTCCTATTAAACCTCCAACTGTAAAACCACCATCAAATAAAGAAGCCGCTTTTTTTAATACAGCAGGCACATCAAGATTATTAGGATCTTTTTCATCCAGTTGTACCATAAAGTGATGGATCACCTCAAGCATAGCTGCCAGGTCGCTTTGTTTTGAAAAGTCGCCGGAGTTAAAATTGATCAGGTCAAAAAGCTCATCAGTATTTACCAGGTTAAAATTTCCGGCAAGGGCAAGGTTACGGGCAGGAATGGTATCTCGTTTAATAAAGGGGTGACAGAATTCTACCATGTTTTTACCCTGTGTACCATAGCGCAAATGCCCCAGCAACAACTCACCCAAAAAAGGAAGGTGACCTTTCATAAGGCCGGGGTGTTGCATAATTTGCCCCTGGAATTTAACCAGGTCATTTACAGCTTCACCTATGGTTGAAAAGAGGTGCGCTATGGGCTGAGGTGCATTACTACGAATTCTATGTAAAAAGGGATAACCGGGTTCAACATTCAATTTTACAGCAGCCATACCAGCACCATCCTGTCCGCGATTGTGCTGTTTTTCCATTAACAGGTATAACTTATTCAGCCCGTACATTACGGTTTCATACTGTTGCAGGTAATAAGAGAAAGGTTTTCTTAATCTAACAAATGCGAGGCCGCATTCGTGTTTGATTTCATCACTCATGGTAGTAAAAAAAGAATGGCGAAGGTACAACCTCCGCCATAAAAATATTGGTTAATTATGCTCTTAGCCGTTCCGCAAGCCAGAGAAACTCCTGGATAAAACTGTTTACAGAGTGTTCAAAAGCCTTGTCTGTAAGATTGCCATCAGCATCAAATTTCTTATCTACCTGTGGCGTTACCATCATGTAGGGTGATGCTATGCCAAAAAGAGCCATGATCAATAATTGTACTGCAAGAGCGGCCCTTACCCCACCCAATGCTCCGGGCGAACCAGTCACTATGCCAAAAGGTTTGTGCAATTGCTTGGGAAAATGATCAAACAAATTTTTCATTGCAGGGGTATAACTGCCGTTGTATTCCGGTGTAACTACTATAAACGCATCGGCGGCAAACATGCGCTGTGCCAGCGGTTTGTAATGCTCCGGTGTATTATCAACAGATGAATATACCACCTCCTGAAGTGTAGGAAAATTCCACTCCCGCACATCTATAATATTAATCTCATGTTTGGTTTTTTCTTCAAATTGCTTTTTTAAAAATAAAGCCAACCTGTAGGTAATACTTTCCTGACGCGGACTTCCTGATACAATTTCAATTTTCATTGGTAAATTTTATAAACCCTAAAGGTTATGACTTAAATACATCCTGCTTTAAAAGCTTAGATAAGAACAGGTTTTTAATATAACAAGTTCATCAGGCATTTACAGGTACCTCAATAACAATGAACTCGCTCTCTTGTTTAGCTGTTATACTAATTTCATCCGTTTGCCATAAACCTATGCCATCCCGCCTGTTGATGATTTCCCCGTCAATTTCAATACTTCCCTCCAGGCAAAACACATAAACACATTTATTTAACGGGTTCAATGTATAGGGTAAAATGTTACCACTTTCGAGCCACGACAGACCTAATTTGGCATTTTGATTGATCCAGCAGTGCTGTTGCCCTTCTTCGTTACTTACAATGGTTTGCAGAATGTTTTTTCTTTTTTCCTTCGGGAAGTAACGCCTCTGGTACCTTGGAGC
>JBBQVY010000104.1:0-16152 GCA_038211085.1 Chitinophagales bacterium
ATACTTAACCATGTCAAAGGTTAGAAGTTCGGGAGGAAAACGACCTACTATGCTTCAATTCTTTTTAAGAAGTCTCTTACGTTTAATATTGATTGATCCATTTTTTATACCCATTTTAAACCGGCCTTTGCACGATGCCCTGAGTAAAACAAGGGTAGTGGAAATAAACCCGGCTCCCTAAACCAGGTTAAACCCCTCTTTTAAAACCATTACTTTTTTATATAACTCCTTACTTCTATTTTTCTAATTTCTTTGCTCCTAAATTCTGTTTTCAATTAACTTACCGGCATGATTGAGATTTCAGTGGTATCTCCTGTTTACAATTCTGCTTCGTTGGTAAAGCCTTTTACCCAGCGGGTTTCAGCAGTTTTGCAACAGTTAGGATTGCTATATGAGATTATTTTGGTAGAAGATGGGAGTGCTGATTTTTCATGGACAGAGATTGAAAATGTATGTGCTTCAGATCTAAATATTAAGGGCATTTTGTTAAGCAGAAATTTTGGACAACATTATGCCATTACAGCAGGTTTGGATATTGCGAAAGGCAATTGGGTTGTGGTGATGGACAGCGATTTGCAGGATCGTCCCGAAGAAATTTCGTCATTGTATAAAAAAGCATTAGAGGGAAATGATGTTGTGTTATGCCGCCGCAATCAACGCACAGATGGATGGCTTAAGAAGGTTGGCTCCAAACTGTTTTATAACTTCCTGAGTTTTATAACCGGCAGAAAAATTGATCACACCATTGCCAATTATGGTATTTATCAACGCAGGGTTATTGATACCATTACCAGCATGCGTGAAAGCATTCGTTACTTTCCTATGATGGTGTTGTGGGTTGGTTTTAAAACTGATAGCATTAGCATACAGCATGGAGAACGTGGAGATGGCAAGACAACCTATAATTTTAAAAAGCTGGTTAAGCTGGCTTTAGATATAGTATTAAGCTACTCTGACAAACCCCTGGAAATTGTTGCCCTCACTGGTGGCATCATTTCTTTAGCTTCTTTATTATTCGGTATAATAACTATCATCCGGTATTTCAATCACAGTATTGTTGTTCAGGGTTATACCAGTTTACTATTGTCAATTTGGTTTTTAAGCGGGCTAATATTGGCCACGCTTGGCATTGTAGGATTGTATGTAGGCAAAACTTTCCAGGGTATTAAACAGCGACCTTTGTACATAACCCGCAAAACAATAAACGTACAGCAGACGGATTAAAAAATGAGTACGCAAAGTCTAAATTGTTGTAATGGTAATTAAAAGTTTAAAATGGGATTCCGCCTTCTTTAATAAAAAAGTTTATGCTGTATCCGCAGTTAGCGATGCAGATGAAGCAGCAGAAATAGAAGACCAGTTGTTACGTTTATCTGCCGATGTTGCTTATATTTTTATAGCTGAAACCGATATAAATCTGCAAAGCTCATTGGAAAAATATGGAGCAATTCTAGTGGATAAAAAAATCACTTTTTACAAAGAATTGTTCAAAGAACAAGAAACAGGATTCGATGAGATAATCGCTTATAATGGCGAACTTAATGACGAATTACTTAGTTTAAGCCTTGAAGCCGGAGAATATTCACGCTTTAAACAGGATCCCTTTTTTGAGCCTGAGTTTAAAAGATTATATACTACCTGGATATCAAACTCTTTAAAAAGATTGAATGCGAATGAACTTTTTGTTTGCAAAAAAAATGAAATCATAAAGGGAATGGTGACTTGTAAAGTTGAAGATGGCTGTGGAAGCATAGGCTTGATAGCAACCGAAAAGGCAAGTCGTGGCAAGGGTATTGGAAAGAAATTGATGAATGCGGTCGAAAATTATTTTATACAAAATAATGCGTTCGCATCTTCAGTAGTATCACAGCAAACAAATATGGGTGCCTGCAAATTTTACGAAAGGGTAGGCTACCGGCAAATACAAAAACAATATGTATATCATTGGTGGATAAAACAGCAACGTGATCCCTTACAATAAACCTTTTTTAACGGGCAAAGAAACAACCTACATTGAGCAGGCGGTTGCATCGGGCAAAATTTCAGGTGATGGCATTTTTACCAAGCGATGCCAGCAACTTCTTGAAGAAAAATATGGATTTAAGAAATGCCTGCTTACATCATCGTGTACCGATGCGTTGGAAATGGCTGCACTGCTGGCCAACATACAGCCCGGCGATGAGGTGATTGCACCTTCCTATACTTTTGTTTCTTCTGTCAATCCTTTTGTACTGCGTGGCGCAACCATAATTTTTTGTGATTCACGTGAGGATCATCCCGGAATTGATGAAAATAAAATCGAGCAACTCATAACTTCAAAAACAAGGGCAATTGTTGTTACGCATTATGCGGGTATAGCCTGCGACATGGATTTGATAATGGACATTGCATGGAGGTATAATTTGGTAGTGGTGGAAGATGCCGCACATGCAATCGATTCATTTTATAAGGGCCGTCCACTTGGTTCCATTGGTCATAGTTCAGCCTTCTCTTTTCACGAAACAAAAAACATTATTGCAGGCGAAGGAGGCATGATTGTGCTAAACGATGCTGCCCTGGTTGAAAGGGCTGAGATTATAAGAGAGAAGGGCACAGACCGCTCTAAGTTTTTTAGAGGCGAGGTAGATAAATATGGATGGGTAGATGTGGGTTCCTCCTTTCTTCCTTCTGATATAACTGCTGCATTTTTATATGCACAGCTTGAAAACCTGTCGCAAATACAGGCAAGAAGAAAGGCTATTTGGGATGACTATTTTAAAGCTTTTCAAGCGCTGCAAAATAATGGTCATTTGCAGTTGCCCCAGTTGCCTGGTTATGCTACAAACAATTGTCATATATTTTACATGATTTGCAAATCACCCAATGAGAGGGATGCTTTGCTTGCTTACCTTCAACAAAATAGCATCCTCGCAATATTTCATTATTTGCCATTGCACATGAGTGTTTTCTATGCTCCAAAATATAAGGGAAGTAGTCTGCCAATGGCTCAGAAATACGCGGATCAACTGGTGCGCCTACCCCTTTTTTATACACTTACTGAAAACGAACAGCTATACATTATTGATAAGGTAAACGCATTTTATGCTTACAAATAATGTAGCCCAATTTATTGGGGAGTTCATTATTGTTTACCTGCTGCTCTGGTTATTTTTTTATTTGGGAGGGCTGCTTTTAAAATCTTCCAAACATGCTTCTGAGTTTTGTACGTCAGTTTATTCCAGGTTGTTTTATCAAATCATCCTGGGGCTGTTTGTTTGCATAAGCCTCTATGCCATGGTGGTTACCCGGGGCATTACCATCAATATATTGGTACTGCCCTTATGTTACTTATTATTCTGGCATCGCAAGGGAAATTTAGTTACTGAACTGCATCAACCTGTGTCTGCCATCAGGCTAATAAACTACCTGGAAATTGCTGCTATTGTCTTATTATCATTGGTTATACTTCATGTATTTCCTATAGACGAATACAAACAGTCGGATGGTTTTTTTTATCTAAAGATTGCTGAAGCAATGAATACTTCGGGCCAGGAAAATATCAGTCATTACTTCAACCTTTATAACACTGATTTTAATGGCACCGAGCCCTACCACTATTTTGAGATTTGGATCACCGCTTTTATTATTCGTTTTAGCGAGGGCTTTCTACCATCAATTCTAGTGGAGAGGTATGTTAGCCAAAGCATATTGCTTGCCTCCATAATACTGGGTTTGTATATGCTGTCGCAAACTGTTTTAAAAAGAAAGCCAGGTTTTTTCGATAAGATTTTTTGCTGGAGCTTACTGTTCATCTTTCCAAACCTGCTCGGCTATTTTCCCAAACTCTACCAGGTTTTTATAAGCGATTTTGAAGGCAATATGCTGGACCGGCCTAATTTCAGAATTATTTATCTTCTACTAATACCTTTTTGTAATGAGATTTATATCAAAAAGGGTGTTTCTAAAAATGCCTGGTATTGGGTGCTATTGATATCAGTTGTGTCCTTTCAATTTGCCATCATCTTTTTTCCGGGTTTGCTTTTGTATTCCATCTTTTTATTATCTAAAAGGAAGTTCAATATTCGCATTAATTGGTTACCTGTCCTGGCTTTCAGTATTGCTTTTGCAGCTTTTTATTGGTTCTTTTCAGTAAAGAATATTCCTTCATTTTTCAAATCTGATTCGAGTCGGTTTCTTCTGCAAACACTCAAAGGATACAAGTTCATCCTCTTTTCAGTAGTCACATCTTCACTGTATATTTTGCTTGTTACATTACTATTATTAATGCCGCTTATTGTAGTAAACAAGTCGCGATTGCTGGCATATTGCAGAGAGCTTTTGAACAATTTAGCTCCTTTCCTATTCATTGGAATTGCAGGCATTTTATTAGCCCGGGTTTTATATCTTATAGACAATGCATACCAATTTATTTTCATTGCCCACATACTTATTACGCTATTTGTCTGGCTGGTTTATCTTCATCATAATAGAAATGCTAACAAGCCTCTCCAGGTACTGAATTCAGGATTGTACATAAGTTTGTTTTGGGTGTTGCATTGGGTAGTAAAGCCTCCTTCCTCCATAAATATTTTCAGGCAGAATGGTGCTTATGTTTATGATGGAAAAAAATATTCTGAAACTTATCTTTCGCAGGTCAATAATTTTTTTGATACCAGCAAACAAAAAGTTGGAGGCTATTTAGCCGATACAGTATTTTATAATTCAACCTACTATTCACGCAGAAATCCAAATGTTTATTTTCTGCCCCTGACTTATATTATTGCTAACAAGCATAATCGCATAATAGACTTTTGCCTGTCGGATTCATCGGCTATTAAATACAACCTTACAGAACAAATAGAGAAGGATTATTTGGACAACGCTATAAGCAGGTCCCTGTTTTTTCGATATCGGATAAGTCATCCAAACCTGAGCCATCCACAAGCGCTCCAGTCTTTCATAACAGTTAATGGGCTTAGTTATCTCATTGTAACAAAAGACTATCCTTTAGAGGAACTGCCGGTGAATATAAGGCGCCAAATCATCGATACAAATACAGGAGAAAAGTTTTTAATTCTGTGAGAAAGTGGCCACTTCGTTCATGGTTTATATCCTTCTCTTAAACATGTAACCTTAGCGATTGTTATACATTTGCAGCGAAAAGTTATAACACATGGCAAAAATTGGTATCAACATTGCAACCGGAAGTTTACAAAAAGAAGAGATCATAGTGGGGATTGATTTGGGAACAACCAATAGCCTTGTAGCCATCATTCACCCCGACAGCAAACAACCAACTGCCTTAAAAGAACACGATAGCAGTAGTCTCGTTCCAAGCATTATACATTTCGACGACCTGGGTGGAGTGGTGGTTGGTGAAGAAGCAAAGCAATACCTTATAGCTCAACCGCAAAGCACCATTTTTAGCGCCAAGCGCCTGATGGGAAAAAGCTACAACGACGTAAAAGAGAATGCCTCATTTTTTACTTATAAGGTTATAGATGACAACACCGAGAGCCTGGTGAAGGTGCAGGTGGGAGATCGTTTCTATTCACCGGTTGAGTTGTCCTCTTTCATTCTAAAAGAATTGAAGCAACGTGCAGAACATATCTTAAAAACCCCTGTGAAAAAGGCAGTGATTACCGTGCCTGCTTACTTCAATGATTCGCAGCGCCAGGCTACACGGGATGCAGGAAGGTTAGCTGGGTTAGATGTTTTAAGGATCATTAATGAGCCAACAGCAGCCAGCCTTGCTTATGGTCTTGGTTTAAATAAAGATGAGCAAAAAACCATTGCCGTTTACGACCTTGGAGGTGGCACATTCGATATTTCAATTCTTCAGATTACCAATGGCATTTTTGAAGTGCTAAGCACAAATGGCGATACTTATTTGGGTGGAGATGATTTTGACAGGGCCATTATTAAACATTGGATGCAGCAGGCAGATATTAGTAATGAACAACTACAAAATGATAAAAGTTTATCACAATCGCTCAGGCTTAAGGCCGAAGAGGCAAAGAAGAATTTAAGCAGCAAAGAGACATTTGAAACTACACTCAATGAACATCGTTTATCAGTTTCAAAAATTGAGTTTGAAACATTGATACAGCCTTTTATAAACCAAACACTGGATAGTTGCCGCAAGGCATTGACCGATGCAAACCTTACTGCCACTGACATTGAGTCTGTGGTAATGGTAGGTGGAAGTACACGTGTGCCTGCAGTTAAAAATGCCGTTAGCGCCTTTTTTGGTCAGCCGGTAAATGATAGTGTAAACCCCGACGAAGTAGTTGCATTGGGTGCCGCAGTACAGGCTGATATACTGGCCGGAAATAATAAAGAATTTTTATTGCTGGATATTACGCCTTTAAGCCTCGGTATAGAAACTATGGGTGGTTTAATGGATGTGTTGATGCCCAGGAATTCAAAAATTCCATCAAAGGTGGGCCGCCAATATACTACCCATGTGGATGGTCAGGGCTCTATGCGCATCAGTGTTTACCAGGGAGAACGTGACCTTGTAAAAGACAATCGCAAACTGGCCGAATTTAACCTCACCGGTATACCTGGTATGCCTGCTGGTTTTCCGAAAGTTGAAGTGAGTTTTTTAATAAACGCTGATGGAATTTTGGTGGTTCAGGCAAAAGAATTGCGCAGTGGAGTAGAGCAATCCATACAAGTGCAACCACAATATGGATTGAGTGATGCTGAAGTAGAAACCATGCTGCTGGACAGCATTACTCATGCTAAAGATGATATTGCTATAAGAGCATTGGTTGAAGCAAGAACAGAAGGTGAACAAATTTTGCAAACCACAGAAAAATTTTTAGCTAAGAACGCAAGCCTTCTCTCTCAGGATGAATTAATTACTACAGCCGAAGCAATGCAGGCATTACAACTATCACTTACCATGGAGGACAAAGACCTCATTCATAAAAAAGTAGAAGAGTTAAATGATATAAGCAGGCCGTATGCAGAAAGAGTAATGGATATTGCCGTAAGCACTGCTATGAAAGGTAAAACCCTTGAAGAAGCAGAAGGATAAACTGAATTGAAAGACAATTACCTGAATTACACTGCCTGGGTGCATTCTAAATTGTCGCATTCCACGAGGCGTTCCCATGGACCACTTAAACTACTTCCCCGATAAATTCTACCCACCAAACGTTCCTTCGGAACGACTGGTGGCGTAGAAAATAGACGCATGGGCTTTTTTTCGTTCCGTAGGAAACGTTTGGTACTTCGAACGACAAATTGGAATGCACCCCACTGCCTTGACTTTCCTGATCCTTTCCGCTATCTAGATGATAGGGTATTGCAGTGTAATGCAGTATAGAAATCAAAGGTTAATTTTTTGATTTTATATTGTGGGTTGTTATGCAAACCACGCCTAGGCAAAATTATTTTTTTATTGGGTTCTCTTTGCTTTGCGTTGGCTTTGCATGCTACTTATTTAATCCTTTTCAGCTTTATTTTTTAAACGACGATTTCATTCATATTCCCCTCAGTAAACAGGGGGTTTTGTTTCAACGCAATTCGTTCAGGCCTATAGGTGACCTATCAATTAGGATGGATTATTTATTGTGGGGGAAGCAAGCATGGGGATATCATATCACCAACCTGCTGCTTCATTTGTTAAATACGGCTTTTGTTTTTTTGCTGACAAAAACTCTTTTCAAAAAATATACTCACGGTGATCATGTAAGCCTCAAAGCATGGATGGTTTCCATCCTCTTTTTTGTGTACGCTTTCCACAGCGAAAGTATTTTTTGGATTATTGGGAGATCTGGTACACTTGGCTCTCTATTCTTCCTTTTATCATTCCTTTTTTATTTACATAGAAATAAGGCTTTTAAATACTTCTTGCTCTCGTTAGCCAGTTTCATAGTTGGTTTACTTTCCTACGAATCAGTTTGGATTTTTCCAATAGTTGCTCTTGTTTTTTCATGGATTGATTATTCACTCACAAAAAACTCAGGGAAAAAGGAATGGTTTTACCTGGCAGCAGTTTTCGTTGTTTTTATAGCTATGCTTTTTATTCGCAGGCAAGTAATAGGAGAGGTGGTTGGTGGATACGAAGGCGTAAATTTTAACCAGTTAAACTTTGGTGTGCTTGCCCTTAATCTTATGAAATTAACGGGAAGGATGTTTATCCCCCCCGTGTCAGGTCAAATTATTTTTTTGATTTCCTGTGTTTTCATGCTGGCTATAATTGTAGTTGTTACTATGATTTTAAAAAGCAGGATAAAAATAAGTGGGTCGAATTATTTTTTACCACTTATTGTTGGGTTATTATTCGTTTCGCTCATTCCTTATTTGTCATTGGGCATTGACACGCATAGTGTAGAAGGGGAGCGGTACCTGTATCTACCTTCCATTTTTGCTTGCATTGCTTTGGTAACTGTAATTCATTTTCTCGTCTCATCAGTCCATTTTCAAATGGCACTTTTCGCAATAGTTGTTTTGTATAATCTGTATTTTCTTGGTCAATCTGCACGATCTTATAAGACTGCATCTGCAATCACAAAAACTGCTATAGCCCAGGTAAATTTATTGAAAGATAAAAGGCGATTATTTGTTGATAGCCTGCCTCAGACAATAAATGGGGCCTTGATTTTTAGACTTGGTTTTGAGGAAGGAATTGAATGGCTTAAGCCACCTGGCAGTGTTGACACTGTCATCATCTTGTCGCTAAAACAAGTAAACGATTTTTCATCCGGGGCATACCAGGCTCAAATATTTTCAAATCAACTACCCACTTTCTCCGGGCAGATATTGGTAAAAGATCCATCTCAACAACAAACTTACTTAACTGAGAAGCGTGCTTTAAATTTTAACCCGGCAAATGATGCATGGCTGGTATTTTACAACAACAGGCTACAGGTTGTAAAATAGCAATAGCAAATTGTATCTTATTTGTTCAATTGTTGCATACGGTTTACGTATTTGCCTATAAGGTCAAATTCAATATTTACCTCGCTCCCAACTTTGATTCCGCTTATACTTGTATGTTCATACGTATACGGAATGATGGCTACAGTAAATGCATTTTCGGTTACATTAAAGATTGTGAGGCTGGTTCCGTTAACGCTTATAGAGCCTTTTTCAATCACCAATGCAGCGAAGTCTGCAGGAAATTGAAAGCGATATTCCCAGCTTCCATCAAGGTCTTTCCTCTCCACGCAGGTTCCAGTTGTATCCACATGGCCCTGAACAATATGCCCGTCCAGCCTTCCATTCATCAGCATACATCTTTCAAGGTTGATGGTTGTGCCAGGCAGCCATGTAGAAAGACTGGTTTTCTTTAAGGTTTCCTCTATTGCAGTAACACGATACTGCCCATTTTCAATTGCTTCAACAGTCAGGCAAACTCCATCGTGAGATACACTTTGATCAACTTTTAATTCATCAATAATTGAAGATGACATCCAAAAAGACTTATTAGTTCCCTGTCCTAAAACCGATTCTACATAGCCAAGCGTTTCTATAATTCCTGTAAACATGGGTAAATTTATGTACTTGTGGCAACAAGATTGAATTACTAATGTTCTCAAAAACTATAAATTTTTAAAGAAACATTTTTCATATTTGGTTTTTTAGATACTTCCGCTATCTTTGCCGACCAAAAAATTACCAAAGGAGGTATCATTATGCTTATTATCGATTCAAAGGATTGCGAAAATATTGACAAGGCACTCAAGAAGTACAAAAAGAAATTTGAGAAGTCCAAGGTGTTGTTACAATTAAGAGCCCGTCAGTCTTTTATGAAGCCCTCAGTTGAACGCAGAACGCAGGTTCTGAAAGCGATTTATCGCCAGAAAATGGCAAATGGTGAATTTGAACCTTAATTAGTTTTAGTTCTCACATATTTACTGGTAGCTATAAGGTTTTACTAACTTTATAGCTACCATTTTTTTTTATGGCCACACCAACCTCAATTCAATTACAATCTTTCCTTGATTACCTGCGTTTCGAAAAGCGTTACTCCCAACACACGCTGATCGCGTACCAAAACGACCTGGAGCAGTTTTTTCAATACCTTAAAAGCCAGTTCGATAGCCCCGAACTACAAAACGTACAGCCTGTTTTTATTCGTAGTTGGCTTGCAGAAATGCGGAGCGAAAAAATGTCTCCCAAAAGCCTCAATCGCAAAATATCTTCTTTAAAATCTTTTTTTAAATACCAGGTTAGGTTGAGCCATTTGGCGCAAAGCCCCATGACCACCATTGTTAGTCCTAAAGTAAAAAAGCGACTACCATCATTCGTTACCCAGAATGATATGGAACTACTGCAGGAATCAAACATGCAACCTGTTAGTTGGAAAGAGAAAACAGATAAAATACTTCTTGAAATATTTTACAACACAGGTATGCGCCTAAGCGAGCTGGTTAATTTAAAAGAGCATCATATAGATTTCAGCAATGGCCAGCTTAAGGTTTTAGGTAAAGGAAACAAAGAAAGAATTATTCCCGTATCCGTACAGTTGATAAAAGATATTAAGGAGTATACTATAGAAAAAAACTCAGAGATAAAAGAAAGCTCAACGGATAACTTACTGGTAAATGCCAAGGGTAAGCCCTTGTACCCAAAATATGTTTACCTGGTAGTAAAGCAAAACTTATCAAGGGTTACCACTTTACAAAAGAAAAGTCCCCACGTATTGCGACATACGTTTGCCACACATCTTACCAATAATGGAGCAGATTTAAATGCAGTAAAAGAGCTTTTAGGACATAGTAGCCTTGCCGCCACGCAAATTTATACCCACAACACTATAGACAAGTTAAAGGATATTTATAAAAAAGCACATCCCAAAGCTTAATGGACGGTTAAGGGGTTTTATTGTTTGAATGATATAAAATATTACTGTGCTGCAATTCAAATGAAATAACTTTTTTAAAGTTTTCCTGATTTTTCTGAAAGCCCTTAAGGAAGGTTAAGCTGAGCGCTTGTAAACATTCAAAAAATTTAAATTTTAAGGAATAAAATGGGCAATTTATCGTTCATTGATTTAACTTCATATTGCTGCAAAACTAACAGGCCTATGTAAAAATTTGATACTTAAGTTCTTTATTTATTCACTTAAAACCGCGATTGTTATGAACGTAAAAATTCAAACTGTGCATTTTACTGCAGACGAAAAATTAGTTGAGTATGTTACCAAAAAAGTAGATAAACTAAACACGTTTCATGAACGAATAACAAAAGTTGATGTGTTTTTAAAATTAGATAACGTTGTTCATACCATAAAAGACAAAATAGCAGAAATCAGGGTTCATGTTCCCCGCCACGATTTCTTCGTAAAATCCTCCTCAAAATCATTCGAAGAATCTTTTGATTGTGCATTAGAGTCGATGGTCAATCAAATGAAAAAACAAAAGGAAAAGCAAGCCGCTTAAAACGATTACTTAAAGCCTCCAGATTGGGGGCTTTTTTAATGCATCTTTGCCACATGATAAGCAAGGTTTTTTTATTGATTTTTATTAGTGCAGTTTTATTGGTTTCGTGCAAAAGAGCGCAAACTACCAGTGGGATTATTTTTGAACGCAAGCACCTACACGATAACAAGCTTCAACTTAAATACAGGTACCAGCTTGCCGATGCAAAGTATATAGACAGTGTTACCGTCAATAATCAGGTAATAAAAAGTGATACAGTTACATTAACATTAGACCCTAAAAATCCTTCTAAAACTTTTGTTGATTTAAAGAAATAACCTTCATATTTGCGGACGAATAACAGCATTAAATGAAGGGTCTAAAAAATGTTTTACAAAATTTTTGTATTACAAGTTTTCCCTTACCTTTGCCATCCCTAAAATTAACGGGTGTCTATTTTAGGAGGCTGAAGTTCTTTACCACATTGAATTATATAGATTTTAACGGTAGGATTTGACGTATTAGCCGAAGTAGCTCAGTTGGTAGAGCAGCTGATTTGTAATCAGCAGGTCGGGGGTTCGACTCCCTTCTTCGGCTCATTGAGTTTTTTGAAATATTGATTCTATAGAGCAATCCTGATGTATTGGGAAGGTTGGGGGTTTACCTTTTACATGCTCTAAAGATTTTTGAAATAGATTATAACCGGGTAGATGGCCGAGTGGTTAAAGGCGACAGACTGTAAATCTGTTCTCTCACGAGTACGTAGGTTCGAACCCTACTCTGCCCACAGTTCTTTGTTATGGTGAATGGTATTTATTAAATGTTGAATGATTTTTTTTAGTATTCAACACATAATATTTATCATAGAATTGCGGAAGTAGCTCAATTGGTAGAGCGATAGCCTTCCAAGCTATAGGTCGCGAGTTCGAGACTCGTCTTCCGCTCAAAATACAGTCAAAAGTCATTAAGGCATTGGGTCATTAAGGTTTTTGGTTCTTATTGACGATTGATTAGTGACCGCTGACTTCAACAAGCTGTTGTAGCTCAGGGGTAGAGCACTTCCTTGGTAAGGAAGAGGTCGTGAGTTCAATTCTCATCAACAGCTCAGTTCTTTAAAATATTGAAGCGAATGGATAGAGCAATCCCGATGTATCGGGAAGGTCGTGAGTTCAATTCTCATCAACAGCTCAGTTCTTTAAAATATTGAAGCGAATTGATAGAGCAATCCCGATGTATCGGGAAGGTCGTGAGTTCAATTCTCATCAACAGCTTAGTTCTTTAAAATATTGAAGCGAATTGATAGAGCAATCCCGATGTATCGGGAAGGTCGTGAGTTCAATTCTCATCAACAGCTCTTTTTTGGTCATTGGGTTAATAGTCATTAGTCCTTTAAGTGAATGGTTTTTGGTTAAGCAAATACCTTTGTGAGTTAATGACGAATGATCTGGTTGAAGTACAAGAGTGCGACGCAACGATGTTTAATAAAAGCTTTGAAGCCGGGTACAAAAAAAATAACAAACAACATAGTCTTTTCGCTAATTGCGATAAAAAAGGCTCAAAATTTAAAACCACAATCTAAAAACAAATAAAATGGCAAAAGAAAGTTTCTTGAGGGATAAACCCCATGTTAACGTTGGTACAATTGGTCACGTGGATCATGGTAAAACAACCTTGACTGCCGCTATTACAATGATCCTGGCTAAAAAAGGCATGGGTAATGTGGCAAAGAAATATGATGAAATTGATGGTGCACCTGAGGAAAAAGAACGTGGTATTACTATTAATACTGCACACGTTGAATACCAAACTGCAAACCGTCACTATGCTCACGTTGACTGTCCTGGTCACGCTGACTATGTAAAAAATATGATTACTGGTGCCGCCCAAATGGACGGAGCTATACTGGTAGTTGCTGCGACTGATGGTCCTATGCCTCAAACAAGGGAGCACATTTTGTTGGCTCGCCAGGTTGGTGTACCTCGAATGGTGGTATTTATGAACAAGGTTGACCTTGTTGACGATCCTGAATTGTTGGAATTGGTTGAAATGGAAATTCGCGAATTGTTAACCAAGAATGGTTTTGATGGTGATAACACACCAATCATCCAGGGTTCTGCAACCGGAGCTATGGCCGAAGATCCAAAATGGATTGCTAAAATAGATGAATTGATGGAAGCTGTAGATACTTACATTCCATTACCTCCCCGCCCAATTGACCAGGCATTTTTGATGAGTGTTGAGGATGTATTCTCAATTACTGGTCGTGGTACAGTTGCTACCGGTCGTATTGAGCGTGGTGTAATTAAAGTAGGTGAGGCAGTTGAAATTGTAGGTTTAATGGAAACACCTTTAAACTCTACCGTAACAGGTGTTGAAATGTTTAAGAAGTTGTTGGATCGTGGTGAGGCTGGTGATAATGCAGGTTTATTATTACGTGGTATTGAGAAAACTCAAATCCGTCGTGGTATGGTTATCTGTAAGCCAGGTACCATTACCCCGCACACTGAATTTAAAGGTGAGGTTTATGTATTGAGCAAAGAAGAGGGTGGACGTCATACTCCGTTCTTTAATAAATACCGTCCCCAGTTTTACTTCCGTACTACAGACGTAACTGGTGAGTGTACGCTACCTGAAGGAACTGAAATGGTTATGCCTGGTGATAATACTTCATTAAGAGTTGTACTTATTCAACCTATTGCGATGGAGAAAGGTCTTAAATTCGCTATACGCGAAGGTGGCCGTACAGTAGGTGCCGGACAGGTTACTGAAATTTTAAAATAAGAAGCCCCCTAAATCCCCCGAAGGGGGACTTTGGAAAAGCTTTTCATACTTTTACAAAGTACTTAGGCTAACGCTTGGGTACTTTGTTTTTAAAGTAAGTTCTTTTTAATATTAATCAGTCTTCAAAGCCCCTCCTTCGGAGTGGTTGGGGAGGCTTTTCTACGGGAATAGTTCAATGGTAGAATAGAGGTCTCCAAAACCTTTGATCAGGGTTCGAATCCTTGTTCCCGTGCTATAAAAATTGGATTGTGGCAATTGCCATGTGTTTGGTTTCAACTTAAAAAAATGAATAAAATTTCGAATTACTTACGCGATAGCTATTTTGAACTTACGGAGAAGGTAACCTGGCCTAACTGGATACAGTTACAGCAGTCTACCGTTATTGTATTAGTAGCAACTTTAATCATTACCGCTTTGGTTTGGGTTATGGATTTTGCATCACAATCTTTATTAAAGGCTATTTATTCTTTGTTTAAATAATGGAAGAAACTACAACCATACAGCAAGAAGTTACTAACCCCGAGCAGGATACCAAATGGTACGTGTTGAGGGTGGTTAGTGGTAAAGAGCGGAAAGTAAAAGAATACCTTGATAAAGAAGTGAATCGCAGCGGCTGGAGCGAAACTATTAAGCAGGTTTTTTTACCAATGGAAAAGGTGTACAAGGTACAGAATGGTAAAAAGGTGATGAGGGAGAAGAACTATTTTCCGGGTTATGTAATGATTGAAGTGAGTGATGGCAAACTATCGGATGACATGGTGCAACACATAAGCAGCATAAGCAATGTAATGCACTTTTTAACCGATGGAAAGGGTTCGAAAGGCAACATCATATCGCTGCGTAAAGCTGAGGTAAATAAGATGCTGGGTAAAGTGGATGAAATGAACGAAGGTGGAATGGTTATGAATGAGCCTTTCATTATTGGTGAAACTATTAAGATTATTGAAGGACCTTTTAATGACTTTAATGGTACCATTGAAGAAGTAAACGATGAGAAGAAAAAATTGAAGGTTACCGTTAAAATATTTGGCAGATCTACACCTGTGGAATTGAATTACATGCAGGTTGAGAAATTAAGTTAATGCTATTGAATTTGTTTGTAAACCATCCATATTGGCTGGTTTTTTTTTGCCCACAAATTTTGTAAGATTTCATAGGTTAAAGTAGTAAGTTCCAACCTTCACCAGCCTAAGAACACCATACCTGCGCCGCAAATTAAAAGTGTAGCTCCTGCAAAGGCATGCATTCGTTTTTCTATCCAATGCGTGTTGAGAAATGAAATTCCATAGTATCCTAAAAGTACCATTGCTACCATGGTAACCAGCGTAACTGTAGCATAAACCACAATTAAGTATATCATACCTGCGATTGAGTTTTGTGCGCCTGGAAAAAAAAGTAAGGGTATCATTGGCTCACAAGGACCGAGCAAAAATATAATGAACATTACCCACGGCGTAACTTTATGCCTCTCAACAGGCCGGTAAGTGTCAGTATGTTTATGATCGAATACGAACATTGATCCATCGTCTGCAGTTTCAAAATGTTTGTGAGTTGTATTTCTTTTGGCTGCATACAATCCCCAGGCAAAATATACCAGCCCAAAAATTAATAACATCCATGAGGCCAGCCCTCCTCTCACATTTTCAATGAACTTTATATTATTAAACGACCAACCAATTGCAGCGCCTCCCAATCCCAGAATTACGGAACTTGCCACATGACCCAGTCCACACGTTATGGTCCAGAATACCGTTTTAGTAGCGGTCCAATTGCGGGCTTTTGAAAGAGCAATAAAGGGTATGTAATGATCAGGACCTGTAAGAGTATGCAGGCAGGCAATTGATACGGCACTACCCATTAACAACTGTATTTCAGGCGACATGAGGCTCCATTTTTTGCTCCATCTTTATCATAACCAAATCTGCAATCTGCTGCAGACATGCATATAATTGCTCTCCTTTATAACCAAGCAGGCGAATGACTAAACCTTTAATATGAAGTTCGGAAATACCAA
>JBBQVY010000105.1:0-15979 GCA_038211085.1 Chitinophagales bacterium
GATAATTTTAAACGGTTCAGCAGTTATAAATTTTTATAAATGCTGAACCGTTTTTTTATTAAAGTATGTAGATAAGAACAAAAACTTAGAATTCATCTGCTAATGCTATGGTAAATGGTGCTCCTTCATTTACCTCCCCAATCGCCGTTATAATCCTCCATGGTTTACTAATATAGCTGAGAGTTAGTTGCCTGCAAATCTGTTATAAACTCATAGCTGATGCTAATTTCAGGATCAACATTCTAACCTTGGCAACTTTAATGAATTGCGTACCAGGTTTTTAAAACAATTGTCATATTTGCGATTGATTAACATAAGCCTCAGGCTATGTATCTACTTTAATATTAGCCTTAAACTTTCAATTTTAAACTCAGGCAATTGTAATACATTCTCCACTAATGCTTTAAGGTTGCTCCATGCAAAAGCTTTATCGCCCGATATCACAGATATGAAAAGTATATCGTTAAATGGGTTGTTGAATACGTTTGGCAGACAACACAATTTTTCTAAGGTATTTTTGACCTTCTATAGTAAGAGCGTCTCTATGCGATATCAATAACCGGTCAGCGAAAGTGGATATTTTTCTTACTGGCTCCTGCAAATCGTGACTCGATACATGTGCAAATTCCTCAAGATTTGCATTGGATTGTTGTAAAATCAGTTAAAAAATGCGTCTTAATAAAAGCGGCATAGGTGGGCAAAAGCTTAAAACTCAGGCTTGCCGGGTGGTCGATTTCAGTGAATGTTTTCAGAGGAAAATATTTATGGCAAAAAAAAAGTTTAAGTTCAAAAGAGTACAATCAAATTAAGTACTCTTTAATTGAACAGGAATTATGATTTATCATCCATTCTTTATCAATCCTGGTCCTAAAAATATGTTACCGGAAAAAAAATCCCTGCTGCAAGGGTTTAAAAGAACATACCATCCATCATAATGTGATATGCTTTAATTAGTTGTAGGGCTACCAGGTCAAACTGTGGTCTTCTTTAAACAATTTTTAAGTTTTTTAGAATATAATCCTTGTTAGGTTTGAACGGATTATAGTGTTATAAATAAAAATGTTATTAATGCTAAATTTGCTAACTACGAAACCAACCTATGCCCTTTAAACAAATTTTTTTGATAGATGATGATATTGATGACCAGGAGCTGTTTATTTCGGCTCTAGAAAAAATTGACCTAAACGTTGATTGCAAAGTAGCCAGTAATGGGCTGGAGGCATTGGGAAAACTGGCCAACCAAGAGGTGATGCCAAACTGGATATTTCTGGATTTAAATATGCCATTGATGAATGGCCAGGAATTTTTAAAAAAAATAAAAAAGGATGACAGCCTGAAACATATACCCATTTTTGTTTTTACCACTAGTAAAAACCCACGGACCATAGAAGAAGTTTTAGAACTTGGAGCCAGGAAATTTATAACAAAACCTAATTCTTTTAATGAATTGCTGTTGCTTTTACGCCCAATTGTTAGTGAATAAAACTGGCTAAAGAACGTAAAACAACTGTACTTGCAGGTTGCCACATAAAGGCCTGATTACCTTTTTATGAATAAATTATTGTTGTTGGTGTTATTGATACCTGCCTCCGTTCTAAGCCAGGATATTAAAATTGATGAAATTGATGGCTTTACAGGACAACGATACATTGAAACTACTATTGTAAGTTTAAAGTCAGCATATGCCAGCGGCATGGGTCTGTCTCTCTCAGCCTCAGGAGAGCATTTATTATTGAATATTGTGGGTTACGGTGATGGAATTGGTGCAATAAAAAAAACAGATAAAGTTTTTCTTCTAATGGAAGATGGAATGATCATAACAGCCACCTCCATTGGTGATCAACCTGAAAATGAAGGAGGGTTAACCAGGGTTTATCAGCATCATTTTCTTATAAGAAAAAAGGACCTGGAGGATATTTACACAAAACAAACAAGGTTGGTGCGTATTAGTACAGCAGCAGGTAATCGGGATATTCCTGTTTCCAAAAAAAGTTCTAAAGAGCTAAACAAATCTGGTCAAAATTTATTGAAAACACTGGCTAAACAACCTTCCTCAATCAAATAGCCAGAGAAATTTTTTGTAAGATGTAACCTTATCTCATTAAAGTGGCCAGTTTACTAAACGTTTCATAAGGACCCCTGGCTACAAACAAATTATTAATCCACGCCGGCACACTTCCCCCTGGATCAACTTCTAAAAAATATTCAATAATCAGTTTGTTTTTATTAGCCTGTACATTCCACCAGCTATTAAAAAAAGGTATACGCACTATTCCTTTTTTTTCAGGTATAGCATTGGGTAACCCTTTTGCGGTTATATGTAACCTTCCGTTTTTTACATCCTGTGTCATTTGCATATTGATGGGTATATCACGGTTGCTTGCCGGCCAGGGAACTTCTGTTTCGGTGTAAGAAAGGTATTCGCTATTGATTCCGTTCTTTAGCATGTAACTTTCTTTGGTACCATAAATCCAGTTTTTGTTTGATGCCGCATTTTTAAGCAGATCGATCAATTGATCTAAAGTTCCATTCATTACAGCCTCAACTTTAATGCTCTTAAATTTAGAGGTGCCACCTAATGAAGTGTATACTTTTATATTGTTTTTGTCTTTAGCTAGTTCCCATTTTGTTTGAGCAATCGTTGCCAATGTTGCAAAAACAAAGCAGACTACCAGGTACATCCTGTTCTTCATAAAATCATATAATTGAGGATTCTAAAATTTTGCAAAACACTACTCGAGTTGTTCACTCTAAGTTAAAGAGTAGTTTGCTGAACGCTATACACCAAAGATGAAGTTTTAGTTAATGTAGTTGCTAATGTAAAGTATAGGGGTATCACAATTCCCTTACTTTTGCCTGCCGTAAAATAAAAAAGCGGTAATGTATGACACAGGAACAAATTAAGGATATGAGGGACCGCGTAGGTGTCCTAAGGAGGTTTCTTTGACGTTGATCAAAGGGCTGAAAAAATAACGAACGATAAACAACTTACTCTTTCTCCCGGCTTTTGGGACGATAATGCAAGGGCTACCGGCATTTTAAAAGAAACTAAGGTTAACGAGTATTGGACAAAAATGTACCATGCTGTGGATGCAGCCGTCGAAGATTTTGCTGTGCTTTTTGATTTTTGGAAAGCTGGTGAAGCCTCGGAGGATGAAGTGAAAGAAGCTCACCAACAGGTTATAACATCCATTGAAGAAGCAGAGTTTAAGAGTACACTTAACCAACCTGAAGATGAGCTGGCAGGCGTTGTGCAAATTAATAGCGGTGCGGGAGGAACTGAAAGCCAGGACTGGGCCGAAATGTTGCTGAGGATGTACAGGATGTATGGTCAAAAGCAAGGTTGGAATGTTACGGAACTGGACCTTCAGGAAGGGGATGGAGCAGGTATTAAAAGTGCCACTTTACAATTTGACGGATCTTTTGCTTATGGCTTTTTAAAGGCAGAAAGCGGCGTCCACAGGTTGGTTCGAATATCTCCTTTTGATAGCAATGCAAGAAGGCATACCTCTTTTGCAAGTGTGTATGTTTATCCATTAATTGATGATACTATAGAAATTGAGGTTAACCCGGCTGATGTGGAATGGGCATTCTTTAGAAGTGGAGGCTCCGGTGGACAAAACGTAAATAAGGTAGAAACCGCAGTACGTTTAACGCACAAACCTTCAGGTATAATTGTGGAATGTCAACAGGCACGTACCCAGGGAGAGAACCGGGAAAAGGCCATGACCATGCTAAAGAGCAGGCTATACGAGGAAGAGATGCGTAAACGTGAAGAAATAAAAAACGCAGCCAACAGCAATAAGAAAAAGATTGAATGGGGCAGCCAGATCAGGAGCTATGTATTTCATCCTTACAAAATGATCAAGGATCATAGAACGGATTACGAAGTTGGTAATGTAGGCCCGGTGATGGATGGTGACCTTGATGGATTTATCAAAGCATATTTGATGATGCAAAAAGAAGAGGAAGCTTAGTTAGTCAGTAGTCATTGGTTAATAGTCAATAGTAGTCTATGGTCAGTGGTCAATGTTCAATGGTTCATGGTCAAGACAATTACAGCTTACAACCTACAACTTGTTTCTCTCCACCAAATACTCCAGCAGCAACGCTTTATTATAGGCAGGACAAAAAAAGTGGTAATTAAGCATATTAAAATTGAGCAATATTCTCTTGAATGGATTGCTCATTTGTGAGGCAGCCCTTGCCTGGTAAAACACAAAATCTTTTTGATTGCTTTTATTGAAAACCTGCATTGAAGTTATTGGAAGTGGAGCTGGATTTTTTCCCAATCTAAGCAGTGAGGTAGATAAAATAATGTCGTCCATAATATTGTTGCTTTTAACCAGTAGGGAATTAATATCTGTGGTTAATTGCTCTTTGTATATTTCTAATGAGGGTAAATTAAACTTACCCATCAGCCGGCATAGGTGGTATAATATTACGGGGCTGGTAATGTAGTAAGGCGCAATATATTTTGGATCTGTCATATACTCTCTGTTAGCCACCATTTCCGTAACAATTTTAAGAGTAGCAGAGTCGTAACTATTGAATGGTACTTGTTTTTCAAGTAAAAAATAGAGCACATTACAGTGCACCGCCATATCAAAATCTACCCGCATTTTTTTACCCAGGTAGGTAGTATGGGCAGGCAAATTTTTGTATTTTTTATAAGTGTTTTTTATAGGCCTAAGCTTACCATTAGCCACAGAATCCATCACCAGTTTTAATTTTTGAACACTGCTATCATTTGAGTTCATAGTCATTAATAGCATCACGCTATCATCAACATCTTCGGAGGTTGCAATAAGATTGCTGAGTTTGTAAACAAAAAGTGTGTTGGGCATAATGGGCTTACCATTCTGCCAGAAAAAATAAGAAGGCAGGTTCTTTTTGTTTTGGTAAAAATGATAAGAGCCTGTTGCTTTTTCAATAATGGATGTAGCAATCAACCTGTTCTCTTCCCTCAGATATGGCAACATATTTTGTAGCGTCAGGGCTACAATTCCTGTATAAAAAATGTTATTATCAGGCGAGTAACGATTAGGTTGGCCTGCCCACTTTTTATAACTGTAAAACATACCGGGGTGAAATCCATACCCTGCTTCACTGGTATACTGCATAGCATCTATTTCTTTTACGAGTTGATTGATTAAAACGCTATCCCCGGTTTGAGTGAATGCACCTATCCTAAAAGACAAAACAATAATCCAAACCAAAATAATCTTACGCACCATCATCAAACTTTATAATTGTGGAAGCTGGTATGCATAACGCATCCATCGTGTAATGTTGCCAAGTTTCTGCATATCTGTTATCAATTCTTTTCGTTCCATTTCAATGCAATTTACAGGATGACCAAGTCTTTCCTGTAACCGGATCATCTGATCTATAGCTACCAATCCCTGCGAAATAATTGCATGCATAATAATGAGAAACTCATTTTTTTTAGAGGTAGAATAGGGTAGTAGCCTCACCAACGCATTCGCTTGCTTTATTCTTGACAGGTATAATTTTTTAATGACCTTATAGTCTTCGCAACGACTGGCCAAAGTAAATATACCATCGTGAATGTCTTTGTAAATATCAAAGCAATCGTTGGCAAATTGCATTAAAGCACCGATATGATACAGAGCCTGCCACATTTCCGGGGTAGCATTTTCGTTCAGCGTTTGATGGTAGATGATAACCGAATAACCGCCTTTTGCATAGGTGATTCTTTCAATCTCTTTAATGCTTTTCAAGGGATTTGTTTGCTTAATGGTCTCCAGTTGTATTTCAAATACATCTTTTGACGCCTTTATGTACGCCTCCTTGTTTGGCACCGTATTGATCAGGTAAGACTGTATCTGTTTAGCAACATTAGAGGAGAATGTTTGGGCATCGTAAGTGTCAGGTGTATAGGTGATAGACCTGATACTTTCAATTTCCAGTTTATCAATATCAAATAAATCATCACCCACGGGTGTTAAAATACCAAATAACGTTACCCGTTTACGTTCTTCTTCAGTCAGCTTTTTGCCATACATTCTTTTATAGCTGGCACAAAGCACCGATGGAATAAACAAGCCATAATAGTTTAATATTTTCTTTACCTGGGCCGGCGGAAAAGTGCCGCCATATTGTTGTTCAAGGTTGTGGAGATAAGGAATTAAAAACTTTTGATTGAATCGTTTCTGAATCCTGATTTCAAAATAGACTTTAGCAAGCGCTTTTAAATAAGAAAATACATTCATGAAAGAAACGCAGTTTATACTTTTCGCTCGGTGAAGGCGATGGCCTCAAATATAAATAAACTGGTGACAAGTATTGGTTGAGGAGAAGAAACTGTTAAAGAACCTGAATAACTGGCTTGCAATTTATTTTCGAAAGGTACTCACGAAAGATATCGACCTCTAAGAAAATGAAATGAATGTACATGAATTCCTGTTTAAATTTTTACAAATTGAAAGTAGTTGTTGAATAAGCCTGTAAGGCATATTTTTATCAAAATTAAAGTTACTTGAAGACCATTTTAACTGAGCCCCAAATTTTACTTACCATCCAGCGCCTGGCATACGAGGTTTTGGAAAATAACATTGACCTTAATAATACTGTAGTTATAGGAATGCAACCAAGGGGTACTTTTTTGAGCGACAAAATTGTGAACTCATTAAAAAGCATTTTAAACAGAGAAGATGTTGACTATGGTTTGCTGGATATAACTTTTTATCGCGACGATATCAGGCAGGGCTTACACATTCCCAATAAAACTGAAATTAATTTTTCGATTGATAAGAAAAAGGTGATTTTAATTGATGATGTACTGTATACCGGTAGAACCATCAGGGCTGCGCTGGATGCCTTGCTTGATTTTGGACGACCTGAAAAAGTAGAGTTGTGTGTATTGATCGACCGCAGGTTTAGCCGCGAACTTCCTATACAACCAGATTATACAGGTAGGGTAATTGATGCCATGGTTACCCAAAAAGTAAAAGTAAAATGGAAGGAAAAGGACGATGCAACAGAAGTGATCATAACTGAATAACTCTTGCAATTAGACTAAATAAATTTTGATGTTTTTACAGTATTAGCCATATCTACTAACTTCACCTCTTAGATGAAACTTTCTACACCGCACCTTCTGGGTATCAAAGATCTTCAATCGCAGGATATTCGTTTAATTTTAGATACAGCCCAACAGTTTAAAGAAGTATTACAAAGGCCAATCAAAAAGGTACCTTCCCTTCGCGACATCACCATTGTAAATCTCTTTTTTGAAAACTCCACCCGAACCAGGATTTCGTTTGAACTGGCAGAACGCAGGTTAAGTGCCGACGTGGTTAATTTTACGGCAAGTGCTTCTTCGGTTTCCAAAGGCGAAACCATGCTGGATACTGTCAATAATATTTTAAGCATGAAGGTGGACATGGTTGTAGTGAGGCACAGTGCAAGTGGTGCTCCTCACTTTTTGGCAAAACATATTCCGGCAGCAATTGTAAATGCCGGTGACGGGATAAATGAACATCCAACACAAGCATTATTAGATGCTTTTTCAATCGAATCAGCAACAGGCGGACTTGAAGGAAAGAAAATTGCTATAGTTGGCGACATTATGCATAGCCGTGTAGCATTAAGCAACATTTACCTGCTTACCAAAATGGGTGCAGAAGTTACTGTAGTTGGACCGCCTACCCTAATACCAAAATATCTTGCAGAAGCTTTTAATGTAAGGGTGTCTTATAACATTAAAGAAACCCTGGAATGGTGCGATGTTGCCAACGTGTTACGCATACAGTTAGAACGCCAAAACCAGCCATTGTTTTCATCGCTTCGCGAATACAACCTGGCTTATGGTATTAGCCGCAAACTGCTCAATAGCTTGTCAAAAAAGATTGTGATCATGCACCCGGGTCCAATAAACCGGGGTGTAGAATTGGATAGCGATGTTGCTGATGGGCATGAAAGCATTATACTGCAGCAGGTAGAAAACGGAGTCGCGGTACGGATGGCAGTACTATATTTACTGGCCGACAGAAGCGAAGTGGTTAATTAATAAGCTTCACTTTTTTTAGTACTTAACATCAATTATAAAATTCCTTTTCACTTTGTTTGGCTTTCAAAATAATATTGGTTTAAACGATAACATTATGTCTTCTTTACTTTAAAAAATTCTATGTCTCGTATTTGTTTATTTCCCGGCACATTCGATCCTGTTACACTTGGTCACATTGATATTATCAACCGCTCTTTGGGATTATTTGATAAGCTGGTTATAGGCATTGGTAAAAACGCAAACAAAGCACCGATGTTTCCCGACGAATTACGGCTGGAGTGGCTAAAGCAAATTTATAAAGATGAGCCCCGTGTAGATGCACTGATTTACGAAGGGCTTACCGCCAATTGTTGTAAAGAAATAGGGGCAACTTTTATCCTTAGGGGCATACGTTATGTAAGCGATTTTGAGTACGAAAAAGCTATTGCAGACATGAACCGAAGCCTTGATCCTACCATAGAAACCATCTTTCTTACCTGCCTGCCCCAGTTTACTTCGGTAGCGTCTACATTGGTAAGAGATGTATTGCGTAATGGTGGCGATGTAGCTCAATTTTTACCAGACGTTGTATTGCTTTCATTAAAGGAAATTGAAAAAAAACAATTGTAAAAAATGTGGTTTCAAAGGACCTTAAGAAAAATTTTAATTAAACGGTCATGTCTATTTGGTTCGATAAGGAGTTTTCCCTGTCTCATTTGCAACATTTAGGGCACAATACAATGGGCGCCCATCTAGGTATCCAATTTACAGAAGTAGGTGAGGATTTTTTGGCTGCTACCATGCCGGTTGATCATAGAACCAAACAACCTTATGGATTGCTACACGGCGGCGCATCCGTTACACTTGCCGAAACCCTTGGAAGTGTTGGTGCTGCATATGTAGTGGATCATCAAAAGTTTAAATGCGTAGGTCTCGAAATAAATGCCAATCATGTAAGCTCGGCAAGGCAAGGTTTAGTAACAGGTATAGCAAAACCCATTCATATTGGTGCAAGCACCCACGTCTGGGAGATTAAAATTTTCAGCGAAACCAAAAAATTGGTGTGCATTAGCCGGCTTACCGTTGCCATCCTGGCTAATAAAACTTTCGATAAACCTTCAATAACAGGGTAGAAGCTACCTCTTTCAAGTACTTGCTTTTTAATTTACCTGGTTCGATTTGTCGTAATATTTCTCAATAATATCAACAATATTGGGGTAAGAATTATCCAGGTATGTAGGTAATTCCGTTTCTTTCACCCACCTGATTTCTTCAATATCTTCCTCTGATTGCGCTACTAATTTTTGTTCGCCTTCAACTTTCATTGCATACCAATATGTTTCTTTTTCAATCTCTTTTCCTTTCTCGATATATGTATGAAGGGTCACATCAATCAGCTCACCCTGTTGTATGGAGCGCAAACCGGTCTCTTCTTCAACTTCCCTTACCGCACATTCTTCAATAGTTTCTCCTTCGTCCAGTTTGCCTTTAGGTAAGTCCCATTTCTCTCTTCTAAAAATCATGAGAATTTCTTTGTCTTCATTTTCAACGATGCCACCTGCAGCTGTAATTTTTTCCATGGTATATCTTCATTTAAGTGTAAAAAAGAAACAATATTGTGCCAACAGGAAAGGTCATGATAAAAGTTGAATTGATAAAATGTCGCGGATCATAAAACTTGTGCTAAAACTTATCTTCGCGGCATGACGAACGAAAAAATAGTTGCTGAAAAGCTTTTGCAGGTAGGCGCCATAAAACTGCGGCCCGAGGAACCGTTTACCTGGGCAAGTGGTTGGAAAAGTCCTATTTATTGCGATAACAGGAAAGTGTTATCCTTTCCTTATGTTCGGGATTTTATTAAGAGCGAGATGTGTAATCTTGTTTTTGAACAATACCCGGAGGCAGATATGCTTGCAGGGGTTGCTACTGCTGGTATACCCTGGGGAGCAATGGTTGCAGATCAATTAAAGCTGCCTTTTATTTACGTAAGGCCAAAACCTAAGGAACATGGTTTGTCAAATCAAATAGAAGGATATTACACAAAAGGGCAAAGAGTTGTAATTATTGAAGACCTGATTTCTACTGGCAAAAGCAGCTTACAGGTGGTTGATGTTTTAAAAAAAGAGGGCTTGGTAGTTGAGGGCATGGTATCCATATTTACCTATGGCTTTACACAATCTACAACCGCTTTTAGCGATGCAGGCCTGGAATACAAATCGCTTACAAATTATGCAACGCTTATAAAACTAGCTCTTGAAAAAGGAATTATACCCGGCGGGATTGAAGAACTTTTGTTAAACTGGAGTGCCAACCCGGCACAATGGACAGGTATTTGATAAATATCTGTATTATTATAAAAAAGAAATATCCGATGAAAAAAATATTTGTTTTAACAGTAGCAATACTGTCCCTATGTTCAGTAAAAGCACAAAATAAAAGGGCAGAATGGGCCATTATTTCAACTCCAAATCTCCGCTGTTGGGAGTGTAAAAAACGCCTCGAAGACTATATGGGAAGGGAAATTGCTCAAACCGGAAGCGGTATCATTAAAATGCAAATCAATCTTATAAGCGGCACCACAAGGGTTCAATACTGGCCTGATCGGGTTAATGTAAATTATATTCAAACTGCTTTTAATAATGCAGGTTTTGATGCCGATACAACAAAGGCTACTCCTGATGCTTACAAAATGTTACCCCCGGCTTGTAAAAGAAACGATGAAGGTGGAGGACCCAAAAAGGGGAAACCCTGTCACCTGGAACCCTACAAAGATTAGATTGATAACTCATAAAAAAACCTGCGAAAACTCGCAGGTTTTTTTATGCCCGTTTTATAAGCTTTTGAATTTGACCTTTCAAAATTTAGAAAAGCTCAATCTTATGTCTTCCTTCATAATTAAAAGGCACTGTTACAAAAATACCTCCTTTGCCCACACGGGTTGAACCTTTTGCCCCAACCAAAATTTCGCGGCTAAAAAGTACGTTTACTGAGTTTTTTAAAATATTACGCATGTCAACGTCCATAGTTGCAGGCAGGCTAAATTCTGAATTTCGGCTGATGTGCATGATCGTGTCCAACATGAATTTTCCTACAAAATTGTTGTCTAGATAAAGGTCGCAGTCTACCTTCTTTAAATCCACCCCAAAGTTGTTCGGGTTAAAATAGACAAGCTCCATGGAAATATTCGATTTGTCAAATCCCACATTATTAACCTTAAAGTTCTTTAAATCCCTGTATTCAAAACCCTGTGGTTTTGAGCAGGAGATGAATGCGAGGGCCAACAAAGAAAACAGGACAGGTTTATTAGACATTATTTTTTAATTGCAAAATACCTGAATTTTGAGGCCTTGAAAAGAATATTTTCTATGCTAAAAATATTAGGATATAATATAAAAATTGGATTTTATAAATTTAAATTCTGCCACTAATGTATTTGACATACTAAAATAAGTATAAGTATATGCTCTTCAAGAGTTTGACAACAATGAAGGTTATTTTTTAAAAATTATTTTTAATCTTTTTTTCTTATTTATACCAAAAATACTTCGTACTTATCAGACCTTATAAATCCGTCAGCATAATGTATATTATTATTGAGATTCAATACTTTCCAACTATTGATTGGTTTAAAATGTCTAGTGATAATTTAAATTATCAAATTGAAATATATGAAAATTTTAAAAAGATGAGTTTTCGAAACAGGTGTGTCATTTCTGGAAGTAATGGTTTAATAAATCTCACCGTTCCTCTAATTAATGGCCGTGAACAAAAGGCTTTGATAAGGGAAATTAGAGTGGATGATAGCGAGAATTGGAGAGCCCAACATTGGAAGGCAATAGTTTCATCATACAGCCGATCTCCATTTTTTGAATACTATGGTGAGGGAATCAAAAAGCTTCTGTTCGCACCAAATAATTTTTTGTTTGATCACAATCTCAAAATCATCGAGTGGTTTAACTCAGTATTAAAAACTGGTATTACTATAGATTTTACGAAAAACTATTTAAAAGAGTATGTTGTTTTGGAAGCATTGGATTGCAGGGATCGGTGGTTGCCTAAAAATTATGATCAGAATACTACTGGTTGGAAACCAATATACACGCAGGTTTTTGAGGACAAATTTGGCTTTCTACCAAACCTTAGTGTATTAGACCTTTTGTTCTGCAAAGGCAGTTTGTAAGATTTGCAGGCATCGAAACAATATTTTTGTAGCGTCTTTGGTCACAACTTTAAAAAGTATTAATTTCTAAATAAAGGTGAGCATCATGATTTTTAAATTGTGTTTACACCTACATTTAAAAAATGAAAGGGAAATTGTACCCATTGCTATTTGGAATGATTTGTTGCCTGTACACACAAGCACAGCAAAGGCCTCATTACACACAGTATGTTTTAAACAATTACATCATTAATCCTGCTGTTGCCGGTATAGAAAACTATACAGATGTAAAAATTAGTCACAGGCAACAATGGGTAGGTTTAGAGGGAGCACCGGTTACTACCTATTTAACTATTCAGGGTCCATTAAAAAAAAGTGACTATAGCAGGGCGAGTGCTACAGGCTTTCATACGGCAGGGGCAAATCCGCGTGGCACCGCTTATTGGCAGGATTATACTAAAGCCGAACCGCATGCCGGTGTAGGATTAACCATCATTAACGATCGAACCGGTCCGCTCAATCGTTTTGCCGCTTATGGAACTTATGCATACCATTTGGGTTTAAATGAAAGTACAAGTATAGCTGTTGGAGTTTCAGCCGGAGTACAAAATATGACCCTGAATGCCAGTAAGCTTGATTTTGGAACTCAATTTTCAGTAGATCCGGCAGTAGCTGGGAGTGGTTATCTTAATAAGCTCAGCCCCGACATAAATATGGGAGTATGGCTATATTCAGCAGACTATTTTATGGGATTAGCAGCCCAGCAAATTGTTCCTTCAAAACTAAAATTTAGTGCAGATACGTTGACATTATCCAATGGTAAGTTAATCCCCCACTTATTTTTTACTGCTGGTTACCGGGTTCAATTAACGGAAGATTTTTCATTTTTGCCTTCCACTATGTTGCGGTATGTGGCGCCTGCACCTTTAGGTATAGATGTAAACGCGAAACTTCAATACCAGGATCTGCTATGGGTAGGAGCAAGTTATCGCTACAAAGACGGGTATGCCGGAATGGTAGGACTTAACATCAGCAACGCTTTAAACGTAGGCTATTCATACGACATAACAACCTCACGATTAAATACCGTAAGCAGGGGAACACATGAAATAGTTGTGGGCTTTTTATTGGGCAACAAATATGGTGACTGGTGCCCACGAAATTTATGGTAAACTTCTGGTATTAAGTTGGCTGAATTAAATCCTGATACGTTTTATAATCTTCTTTGAGCTCTTAAAAACAGCCCTTACAGCAGGAGCAATGTGCGCTTCGATAACTTCAGCCTGATCATCTTCTGGTTGAACATCCGCTTTTCTATCCTCTAAATCTTGTTGTTCATTATTAGGGTAAATTCTGCTGGTAATAACATTTGGTGTTTCATTATAATCGAACGAAAAAGTATGTACCTGCTCAACGTTTGGGGTAAACATGATTGTAGATGTTTTATCCCAAGCCTTCCAATTGTTGTAATAAGCTTCTGCTTCTTTTTTTGCCGAAACCTGTTCGAATTTGGCTTTTAATTGCTCATTCATTGCAGCCAACGTCTTTTTACTGAACAATAATTTGAAATATGTTTCTGCTGAATCTTGTATAGAACGCAATTGCTGTTTATGTGTCTTTTTATTAGTTGTTTGCGTTATAGAAGCTTTTAATGATTGAATTGCCTTTCGAACTTCCTGCTTTGCCTGCTCGTTTTCGTGCCCGGTTATTAAAGTTGTAACAGGCATCAGTTTTAAATAGTTTTCCACCTTTTTTACTTCACGATCAAGAATATTTAACTGTAAATCAAAGTTGTCAAAGACATTTTCATCCACCATAGCTACAAACGGTGATCGACCATTTGCCTGCTTGATAAGTATTTCTACTGCCTTTGAAATATTTTCGTTTTCAACAGCTCTTGCAGTCGCATCGGCCGCCTCATTAATAATTTTTTCCTCTTGTGATTGCATTGTTTTAAAAGCAGGAAGTGAAATCTTAAATATTGAAAAATCCTTATTTACATTGATAGGGTGTAATTGCTTCTCAACAGGGGGCAGATCAGTATGTGTTTTTTCAGCAAGAAAAAATACAGGGTTAAAAAAAGGGTTATCAATTTTTGCTGCCATAGGTTCCGGCACAAAGAAACGATTAGAATTTGTTGGTAATGAAAAATTTGTTTGTTTACCTCTTGGTGTTATCCAAGCCATAACACTCATCAAAATAGCCAAGCTTAATAGAGTAATAAGCTGGTTTCTATAATTAAAGGTGCGGTCCTTTTTTTCAATCATACGCTTAACTCTTATTAGCAACGAATGTTTCTGGTCCACTGCATTCATAGTTAAAAAATTGCGACGGCACTTATTAAAAGTAGCCAATACCAATAAAGCCTTTGCATAAGTTGAAGCATTGTATTCAAATTGTAAAACCCAATCATCACAACTATTTTCTCTTTCTCTCTTAATATGCCTGCTTATCAACTGCATAAAAGGGTTGAAAAACAATACCACTTCAATTACAGAAAGAATAAGATTGATTAAATAGTCTGATCTTTTAATATGGGCTAACTCATGTAATAGAACAGCTTCTACCTGCTCGCAGCTAAGGTTGTTAAGCGAAGCAAAAGGTATAAGAATCATAGGTTTTAAAAAGCCTACAGTCAAAGGGCTTTTTACATGATGGCTTAAAAAAACACTTACCAACCTCTTAATACCCAGTTGATGACTTAGTTTTTCTACAAATAATCGAAACTCTACATCAATCTTTTCTAGTCCACTAAGTTGTAAGGACCTGGTAATTCTAAAAGCGTCTACCCACCTTAGTACCAGAAAGAAAAAAATGATAATATAGGCAAGAGATAAATAGGGGAGAAATGCTTCGGTGCTTAAAATCCAAAGCAGTATTCTATCTTTTATTGAACCTGTATAAGGCATTTGACCAAATGAAACCAGACCATCATTCAAGGGCGTGCCGGTATTTACGAGGTATGTGCATTTATTATAGTAGAAGATAAAAGTAATGACAAACCAAAGAAACCCTGCTAACTGCAAACTGATAGAGGCAGCATATTTTTTATGCGACGATATAGTTGCTACACTATTCAGTAATAAATAAATCAACCAAAGAAAACCAAATTGCCAAAGGCTATTGACAATAGAATAACCTAAAGCCTGTAAAAAAACAGATTGGCTGATTTGAAACATACTATTGCTTTTTTAAGTTATCCAGCATTGCCTGTATTTCATTTAGTTCCTCTTTATTGGGCGAATGATTGCCCAGCGCCTGCATAACCAATTGTGTGGAAGATCCCCCAAAAAGGTTGTTGATCATTTTTCCAAGAAACTGGTTTTGGGTTTTTTCGCGGCTAACATTTGCGGTGTAGATATGCGTCTTGGATGAATCATCTCTTGTTACCAAACCCTTTTCAAACATAATCTGCATCAACTTTAGTGTGGTGGTGTAACCGGCATCTTTGTATTTCAATATATTTTCGTGTACTTCTCTAACGGTAGCCTGACCATTTTCCCATAACACCTTCAAAATCTCCAACTCACCTTCGGTAGGTTTTAACTGCTTATTCATTGTACGATTGTTTTCGTATCAATATTATAAACTTTACAGTTTGATTAAGAATTACGTTTAATTTTTAAGTAAATCTTAACAGCTCTAATAAATCCTTCTTCGGGTCCCCGATTAAAATCTTTTCACTATTCGAAAAAATGTGGAACCGCATTTACCTGATAAACCGGGTGGGGAATTTTATTAAAACAATAGTGCCCTCGTATAAACAGGAGGTAAAAACTTTGCAGCTACCATTTATCCTAACCCGG
>JBBQVY010000106.1:0-15938 GCA_038211085.1 Chitinophagales bacterium
GCTTTAGATAAGCTTGTTTTAGCTGCCTCGGCAGTACGTACGTTAGCTTTCGTGGCCACTTTCATACCTATATAACCAGCGGTTGCACTAAACACGGCACCAATAACAAATGCTACAGCAATACTCCAATGGCTACTTGCGTTTGTTGAAGCCATAAATCCTAATAAAAGTGCTACAATAACCACAAAATAACCAAGGATCTTCCACTCAGCCTTTAGAAAAGCCATTGCACCTTCAGCTATATAAGTGCTTATTTCCTTCATCCGTTCGTTGCCGGAATCTTGCTTTGCTACCCAGTTAAATTTAATTAAAGTGTATAACAGGCCTACTATGCCCATTGCCGGTACTGCATAAATCAAATTGTCCATAAGTGGATTGTCTTTTTTTGGTCGGCGAAAATAGGATAAAGGCGCAATATAACAGGATATTAACTAATTTGGAATTTTTGTCACTTTTCAAATTTTTATCTGTTTAAGAGTAATAATCTTCTATTTATAAAAATATTCAACACTATTAGCGGAGAACAGTTAAAGTTAACTAAGAGGTCAGTTTATCTTTTACCGAGTTCAATTACTTCACAATCCTGTATGTTACTTCCGTTGATTGTAAACCTGATGAGCGTTTTTACCCTGTGCCATCCCTGTTGGCCGGCGGCACCCGGGTTCATATGCAGGCAATTCATTTTATCATCGTACATCACTTTTAAAATATGAGAATGGCCCGAAATGAAAAGACCCGGCTTTTGAATAATCATTTCCTTTTTTGCCAGGGGTGAGTATTTGCCGGGGTATCCTCCGATATGTATCATCAACACTTTTACCTGTTCGCAGGTAAAGCACAGCACTTCGGGATATATCGTTCTTATTTCCGGGCCATCTATATTTCCGTAAACACCTTTCAAAGGTTTAAATGCGGCCAGTCGTTCAGCCAGCTCCAGCGAGCCAAAATCACCCGCATGCCATATTTCGTCACAGTTTTCAAAGTGCTTAAAAACTGATTCTTCTAAATGGTAATGTGTATCCGATATTAATCCTATCCTCGTCAAAATGTGGCTAATTTTAGGTTTGTTATTTTAAAATAGACGAACATAGTAAAAAGATAAAAACAATACTTTTTTAAGGGATCTGTGTTCTACTTTTTCATTTTTACTTTTAATTGAAAGCATGCCACATTACTATTCTTTAGGCCACATTCCTCACAAGCGACATACCCAGTTTCGTAAGCCGGATGGAACGCTCTACGCCGAAGAACTGTTTTCAACTGAAGGTTTCAGCAATGACTCATCACTCTTGTACCACTTGTATCCACCTACAAAAATTATTGACACGGACAAGCCCATAAATGTGATGCCTGAAGTTGCGGAAGAAAAAATGTTGAAGCACCGCAGCTTTGAAGGTTTCAATATTAAACCGGTAAAAGATTACCTGGAAAGCAGGAAACCGGTTTTAATAAATAATGATGTTCATATTGTGTTGGCTGCTCCGCAGGAAAATGTTACTGACTATTTTTTTAAGAATGCAGATGCGGATGAAATGATTTTTGTGCATGAAGGCAGCGGCAAATTACTAACTGCCTATGGTGAACTGGAGTTTGCTTATGGCGACTACCTCGTTATTCCAAGAGGTACCATTTATCAACTCCATTTCAATAATGAAAACAACCGTTTATTAATTGTCGAGAGCTTCAGCCCGATACGCTATCCAAAAAAGTACCTGAGCAAATACGGACAGCTTTTAGAAAACTCGCCTTATTGCGAAAGAGATATTCGCACACCTAAAAACCTTAGAACCGTTGATGAAACAGGCGACTTTATTATTAAGACAAAGAAGAAAGGAGTGCTGTACGGTTTGCATTACGGTCATCATCCATTTGATGTTATAGGGTGGGATGGCTGTTGCTACCCTTTTGCTTTCAGCATCCACGATTTTGAACCCATAACCGGCAGGGTACACCAGCCACCACCGGTGCACCAAACCTTTGAGGCAAATAATTTTGTTGTTTGTAGTTTTTGCCCACGGTTGTACGATTATCATCCCAATGCCATACCTGCACCTTACAACCATAGCAATATTGACAGCGATGAGGTATTGTATTATGTTGATGGCGATTTTATGAGCCGTAAAAATGTTACCCGTGGTATGATTACGTTGCATCCTGCGGGCATTCCACATGGCCCGCACCCGGGAGCAGTAGAAAAAAGTATTGGCAAAAAAGAAACGCAGGAGTTAGCAGTTATGGTCGATACTTTTCATCCGCTGCAACTTACCAAACAAGCCCTCGAAATTGAGAATGAGGGGTATGCTATGAGTTGGGCTGAGTAAACCATTGGACTGATTTTTTAGCATTTTATCGACGGCAATCTTTCACTAAAATGCGGAGGTATTGCATTCAACACAAACCAATTTACAAAGCTGTCATTTTGATTTTGAAAATTAAAAACAGAGTATGTAACTTATCACTCTAAAAACAATAGCTATATGATAAAATTTAATGAGCTTAAAGTTGGTGATTTTGTAATGGCCGAATATGGCGGAGAGCAAAAAGAAGGTGAGGTAATACAACTGAATGGTGACGAAAAACAGGTGTGCATTCAATCAGGCGAGCAGGAATTTTGGTTTGAAACAGAGCACTTATACCCTATAATTTTAGATGAGGCGCAACTATTTAAGTTAGGTTTTCAAAAGCACGACAACGAAGATGGGTCTGTAAAATATGGTAAGGGAGCCTTCAGGGTTCTATTACACCAGCCCGGTGATTTTTCAACTTTCGAAATTTGGTATCGAGAAGATAAACGACATATTACGAAGCATATCAGTTTTCATGAGTTTCAAAATCATTACCTGCAAATGACTAAGATACATTTGACCGAAAATTAATTTTTAAATCTACTATTCGAATGATGCCGGTCTCAGTGCCGGCATTATTCATTGTAGGTAAGTAGGGGTAGTTTTTTTAAGAGAGAAATTTAAACTGCTCCTATTTTTGTACATACGAAAGATGTCAACATTAATTATGATAAACCTATGAATCGCAGATTGGCAGGATGGTGCATTGGTGTAATGCTTTTATTTTATTTCTCTTCCACAGCCCAACAGTTTGGGGGAAATCCTTCTTCTTTAAAATGGAAGCAAATCAATACCGATACAGTCCGCATCATTTTTCCGGCGGGTATCGAACCAACAGCAAACAGGGTAGCTACGCTTATTCACGATCTGCAGAAAAATCATTCCTCAACCATCGGCTCAACTCTTCGAAAAATAAACATCGTTGTGCAAAATCAAAATACACTGGCAAACGGCTACGTTGGCCTGGCACCCTGGCGCTCCGAATTTTACCTGTATCCTCCTCAAAACAGTTTTGAACAGGGCAGTATCAATTGGGCCGATAAGCTTGCCATTCATGAATATCGGCATGTGCAACAGTTCAGCAATTTTAATGTTGGCTTATCAAAAGTGGCCAGTATAATTCTCGGGCAGGAGGGCCAGGCAGTAGCTAACAGTGCATCAGTTCCTGATTATTTTTTTGAGGGTGATGCTGTTTTTAATGAAACCATCTTAACTAACCAGGGCAGGGGAAGACAGCCTTTGTTTTTAAACGGGTATAAAACCTTATTCAATCAAAACAAAAAGTTCAGCTATCAAAAATTAAGAAATGGCTCATTTAAAGATTATGTGCCCGATCATTACCAGTTAGGCTATATGCTGGTGGGTTATGGCCGCGAAAAATATGGTGCTGATTTTTGGAAAAAAGTTTCGCAGGATGCCGCAAGGTTTAAACCATGGTTATATCCATGGCAGGGCGCGGTTAAAAAGTACACAGGCTCACCATACAAACAATTCGTCAGCGATGCGTTTAAGTTTTATCAAACCCAATGGAAGACTGAAACCAATAGCGAAATCACCTATGTCACTCCACTAAAAAAGTATCGCTCCGATTATAAATATCCTACCATATCAAATGATGGAACTGTCATAGTTTTAAGAAGCAGCTACAGGCAAGTTCCCGCTTTCTTTAAATTGTTATCGAATGGGGTGGAAGAAAAGATCAGCAACCGTGATATTGCTTACGAGGACTATTTTACCTATACAAATGATAAGATTGTATACGCAACATTAAAGCCAGATGCTAGATGGGGATACAAAGAGTATAGTGATATTAAAGTAATTGACATTCAAACAGGAAGAACTAAAAAGATTACTTCGAAAGAACGTTTTTTTTCACCGGCAATTTCGCATGATGGGCAAAAGATTGCCGTGGTAGAAATGAAGACTAATCAACTATCCAATCTTATAGTAATTGATACGCTGGGTAAAAGGCAATTTAGGATGAATGGTGCAGCGGGAATGGTTTATACATTCCCGGTTTTTTCTGCAAATGATAGCATGATTTATACTGCCGTTCGAAATGCCAAAGGCGAAATGGCTTTGCAGCAAATAAACCTTTTTAACAGCAAAACAATTGAAGTGCTGCCTTTTGAAAACAGGATTATAGGTTACCCTGTTGTTCATGGGGATACAGTTTTATTTACATCCACTTATAAAGGAAGTGATGAACTATGGGCTTACCTCGAAAAAACCCGTTCGGTTTACCGGGTGGCAAGGCAACAGGGTGGGCTTTATCATGCAACAATTAATCCATTGAACAGGCAAATAGTTGCTTCAACTTTTACAGCCGATGGGTATCGGTTGGTAAATGTAGAGGCAAACCTGAAATGGCAAAAATTGGATGCTTCCGCTGAAAGCCTTCCCAATCTTTATGTGTCTAAAGCCCTGGCTGCTGAACCTAAAAATGTAAGTAATACTATTCCTGCCAGGGATTTTGCCATTAGAAATTATAGTAAAGCCTATCGTTTATTCAATTTTCATAGCTGGCGGCCTTATTACGACCAGCCGGAATTTTCGTTTACACTGTACGGACAAAATGTTTTAAACACTTTGCAATCAGAATTGGCTTACACCTATAATAAAAACGAAGGCAGCAATAAACTTGGGCTCAATTTTATTTATGGGGGATGGTACCTGCAGCCCTCTGTGGGGGCCGCTAAATCCTGGAACCGAACCATCAATTACAACCGTGATACCACACTATTTTACAATGAAACGGAAGCAAATGCTGGACTAAGATTGCCTTTTAACCTTTCGGCTGGGAAGCATTATACATTCATTACCCTCAATTCTAACATTTTTACCAAAAGAGTCCAGTTAAATGGCATAGCCAAAAAGATATACCAGGACCAGAATTTTAATTATTTACAACAACGTGTTTTGTTTTCTTCTCAAACACAAAAAGCCGTACAGCATATTTATCCGCATTGGGCACAAACTGTTCTTCTTCAATACCGGAACATCATTAATAAGTATGCGGCAAACCAGTTTTTGGCCTCGGGCAATTTTTACCTGCCTGGCATTCATACCAATCACAGCATTGTTATAAATGCCGCCTATGCCAGGCGGGATACAGCTAACCAATATTATTTTTCTAATGATTTCCCATTCTCCAGGGGTTACAATTCGATAGATTTTCCACGAATGTGGCGCTTTGGTTTCAATTATCATGTTCCACTTTGGTATGCAGATTTAGGAGTGGCCAACATTGTATATCTTAAAAGAATAAGGACAAATGCTTTTTACGATTATACCCAAACAAAAAGCCTTAGATCTGGTACTAAGTATTTTTTTAGCACAGTTGGGACTGAAATATTTTTTGACACCAGGTGGTGGAACCAGCAAAGTGTAACTTTTGGCATTAGGTACAGCCGTTTGCGAAATAAAGAATACAGAGGCGCAACGCAGCCAAATCAATGGGAGTTTATATTACCCGTAAACCTTTTTTAGAAAATTGGTATTTAATTTTTGGAGAAATTTTGCCTGGTAAGCTTACCTATAATAACTTGAATTTCAAGATGTCCTTCCAATATCTGAAACGTACAATATCTTAACACCTCTTTGAAATAGCCCATATTCCGGCAACCATCTGAAAATCAGTACGGTGACTGAAGCAACTTTTCTGATGCTTTTTTCGTTTTGTTAAGGTTAACCTTGCAAGTTTTTTAAAAGAACTATACATTGTATGTTTGTAATCATACCTAAAACAAGCGTTTCACCAGTTTTTACAGTCATTTTTTAGCCAGCATAAACATTTATAACGGTTATTCAAATCATCGCGAAGAAATTTTATGACAAAAAAAATCCTGTTTGCCAGTATAAGTCTCCTGGTTTTTTCTTTTGCAGTTACCGCCTTTACAAAAGATGGTAATTCAGTTTCCCCTAAAAAAGCTATTTCAGTTGATAGTATCAATAGCATGCTAACAGCCGTACCATTTATGGATGTGTATGATTCATTGCATTTAGATGAACTTAACCTGGGTAAAGAAGCTTACCAGTTTGCATTGCAGGGATTTCAAAAATTATTGATGTCAGGTAAAATAAAAAATCCTGATTTATTAACCATAGTTGATTTTAGCCAGCCTAGCACCAAAAAGCGGATGTATATTATCGATTTAAAGAGAAAAGTACTCTTAGAAAATTCACTGGTAGCACATGGTAGAAATACAGGTGGACTGATGGCCCGCGATTTCTCAAATCAGCCTGAGTCAAACCAAAGCAGCCTTGGATTTTATGTCACCTCAGATGCTTACCAGGGTAAACACGGTTTATCGTTGCGTCTGGATGGTTTGGAGAAGAATATTAACGATAATGCCCGTGAAAGAGCTATTGTAATTCATGGAGCCGATTATGCTACAGAAGGTTTTTGTAGATCAACCGGTTACCTGGGTAGAAGCCAGGGTTGCCCCGCAGTACCTGCAAAGGTTTCTAAAACCATTATTAATACTTTGGGTACTGGTTCTTGCTTATTTATTTATTCCCCCGATCAGAAATATCTTAAGAAGTCAACTTTACTCAGTTGATTTTTTTTATTCCGACGCTTTTAAAGCATTTAAATTTTTCTATCCCAAGTTCTCATGCTGGTTATTTCAGTGCGAAAGAATGTTGATTTCTCCTCAATCGCCATTTTTTTGGTAAAACTTATTAACTTTTCCACAAAAAACAGAAAATTATCCACCATTTTTTCTCTGTTACAATTCATACTCATATCTTTGCGCTCCGAAAAAAAGTATGTCTAAACAAGCACTGATTAAACAAGATGGATCGATCGTTGAAGCCTTATCTAACGCTATGTTTCGTGTTAAGTTAGAGAATGGCCACGAAATAATAGCAACTATATCAGGCAAGATGAGAATGAATTACATACGTATTCTTCCAGGTGATAAAGTAGGAGTTGAAATGAGTCCCTACGACTTAAGCCGCGGTAGAATTATATTCAGGTACAAATAAATGCTCATAATTTTTAGCTATTATTAAAAAGCATATAACAAGCTGTTAGCCTTTGGCCAATAGCTATTAGCAATAGGAAAAAATACAACAATGAAAGTAAGAGCTTCAATTAAAAAGCGCAGCGCAGATTGCAAAATTGTAAGAAGGAAAGGCAAACTGTATGTTGTTAACAAGAAAAATCCCCGCTACAAGCAGCGCCAGGGTTAATCAGTAATTAAGAATTAAAGATTCAGGATTATGAGCTGTGCCATTTACATTCATAATTCATCATTTATAATTAAAAAGAAATATGGCTCGTATTGCCGGTATTGATCTACCAAAAAATAAAAGAGGCGAAATAGGATTAACCTACATCTACGGAATCGGTCGCTCTACCGCCCAGGAAATTCTTGACAGATCAGGAATTGACAGAAGCAAGAAAGTTAACCAGTGGAACGATGATGAACAAACTGCTATTCGTAACCTGATAACTAACGAAATTAAAGTTGAAGGTGCCCTGCGCAGTGAAGTTCAAATGAGCATTAAGCGTTTAATGGATATTGCTTCATATCGTGGTTTGCGTCATCGCAAAGGTTTGCCATTGCGTGGACAGCGTACACGTACCAATAGCCGTACTAGAAAGGGCAAGCGCAAGACTGTTGCCGGTAAGAAAAAAGCACCTAAGAAATAAGAATTTAATAAAGTTAACATGCAGGTTAGAATTTTCTACCTGCTTGTTTCTTATATACCAACCGCCCTTTTACCGGATCGTTTCTTTGAGAGAAGCAGGAGGAAGAGTTCGGGTTCTGCCTAAAAAACGGAATGCATTTATTGTTAAAGATTACCTCAACACAAAAACATGGCGAAAGCACCACAAAGACAAGACAGCGCAAAAGCTGCTGCTAAAAAAAGAGTTGTAAAAGTAGATGCTTATGGCGATGCACATATCAGCGCAACTTTTAATAACATCATTATCTCTCTTACCAACAAAAATGGACAGGTTATTAGCTGGGGAAGTGCCGGTAAAATGGGTTTCCGTGGTTCTAAGAAAAACACACCGTATGCGGCACAACTTGCTGCGCAGGATGCTGCTAAAGTTGCATTAGAAGCTGGTTTAAAAAGAGTAGACGTTTATGTAAAAGGTCCGGGTTCGGGAAGGGAAGGGGCTATACGTGCACTGGCAAACAGTGGTATAGAAATCACCATGATTAAAGATGTTACACCTTTACCGCACAATGGTTGTCGTCCTCCAAAAAAGAGAAGAGTTTAAAAGAACCCTAAATCCCCCGATGGGGGACTTGGTGTTTATAATAATAATGCTTGTTCGATTTTTGAATTTTGCATTTTGACTTTGGAATTTATTTACAAGCTGGTTCAGATTAAATTTTAAGATTTTTACTGATCTGTACCGGGAACAAAAAAATCTATAAACAGAAAACATGGCAAGGTACACTGGTCCAAAAACCAAAATCTCCAGGATGTTTGGAGAGCCCATTTTAGGTAATGGAAAATGGTTGAGCAAAAACAGTAACCCTCCGGGTATACATGGTGCTCAGCGCAAGCGTAAAACTTTAGGTGAATACGCAACACAGTTAAAAGAAAAACAAAAGGCCAAATACACATATGGTGTATTGGAGAAACAATTCCGTAACACATTTGGAGAAGCCAGCCGCCGTAAGGGTGTAACCGGTGAAAACCTGATTAAATTATTGGAAGCCCGTTTGGATAACACAGTTTTCCGTTTAGGTATTGCCCCAAGCCGTCCGGCTGCCCGCCAGTTGGTAAGTCACAAACACGTTACTGTAAACGGTTTGGTAACTAACGTTCCATCGTTTCAATTACAGCCTGGTGATAAAATTGGACTGAAAGAGAAGAGCTCAGTAAACTCAGCTGTTACCAGTAACATCCGTGGTAAGAACCTGAAGTTTAGCTGGTTAGATTGGAATGAGGGTGAACTTACCGGAACTTTTATTACTTATCCTGAAAGGGAGAGTGTTCCTGAAAATATTAGGGAGCAACTGATAGTAGAATTGTACTCTAAGTAGTAAGTCGTAAGTAGTAAGTAGTAAGTCGTAAGTTATTGGATGGGAACTTTAAATTTTTAATGACTAATGACTAATGACTGAAGACTATAGACTTACTGTACAAGAGTGCGACGCAACGGATGCTACATAGATAATCATCTGTTCGGTTCACAAAAAAAATTTTAAACAATAAATCGTCAATAAAACATGGCTATTTTAAATTTTCAAAAACCCGACAAAATCGTTCTTCAAAAAGCAAATGATTTTGAAGCACAATTTGAATTTCGTCCCTTGGAGCCAGGATATGGCCTTACCATTGGAAATGCACTTAGAAGAGTGTTACTGAGTTCTCTGGAGGGTTATGCCATTGTAGGAATAAAAATTGAGGGTGCAGAACATGAATTTGCAACCCTAAAAGGAGTTACTGAAGATGTAACTGAGATCATTTTAAATTTGAAGCAAGTACGTTTCAAAAAGAAAGTTGATCATGAAGTGATTACTGAAAAGGTTACCCTAAGCATAAAAAATCAAACTGAATTTACTGCACGTACCATAGGTGATGCTACTCAAAGTTTTGATGTAATGAATCCAATGTTGCTTATATGCACTATGGACAACACATCTAAACTTGATATAGAGCTTACCATTGCAAAAGGCCGTGGATATGTTCCTGCTGAGGATAACAAATTAAAGGATACTCCATTTGGATATGTGCCTATCGACAGTATTCATACCCCAATTAAGAACGTTAAGTACACTATTGAAAACACCCGTGTTGAGCAAAGAACTGACTTCGAAAAATTAGTAATGGATGTTACAACTGATGGTACAATACATCCTGAAGAGGCTGTAAAGCAGGCTTCAAGAATTTTGATCCAGCACCTGATGATTATTACTGATGAGAACATCACTTTCGATAATAAAGAAGAAAAGAAAGAAGACCTGGTTGACGAACAAACGTTACAACTGCGTAAGATTTTGAAAACTCCTTTGGAAGATCTTGATTTATCAGTTCGTGCATTTAATTGCCTGAAAGCTGCTAAGATTAATAGCTTAAGTGAACTGGTACAATACGAGCAGGAAGACCTGATGAAGTTTAGAAACTTTGGTCAAAAATCTTTAAGTGAGATTGAGCAGGTGTTGAACGAAAGAGGTTTAGGTTTTGGAATGGACCTGAGCAAAATGGGTATTGATAAAGAAGATTATTAGATAAGTAAAAAGTAAAAAGTCAAAAATAAAAACACTTCTTTTGACTTTTTACTTTTGAATTTTTACATTAACAAGGGTTATAATTCCTGACACGGTATAACTCATAAAATACAATCGTCATGCGTCACGGAGACAAAATTAATAACCTCGGCCGTACAGCAAGCCACAGAAGGGCTTTGCTTGCTAACCTTGGTGCACAGTTGATACAGCATAAGCGTATTACTACTACATTGGCTAAAGCAAAAGCTTTAAGAAAATACATAGAGCCATTAATTACTAAATCAAAAGAGAACACAACGCACCAGCGTCGTATAGTGTTTAGCTACATGCAGGATAAAGAAGCTATCAAAGAATTGTTTGATGTAATTCGTTTGAAAGTTGAAGGTCGTCCCGGTGGTTACACACGTATTATTAAGTTGGGAGCCCGTACCGGTGACAATGCTGAAATAGCAATGATTGAGCTGGTAGACTACAACGATATTTATGGTAAGGGTGTTGAAGAGCAAAAAGATGCTACCGCAAAAAGAACCCGTCGTGCCGGTAGAACTAAAAAAGCTACAGAAACCACTGCAGTACCTGCTACAACTGCGGTTGCAGAAGCACCTGTTGAAGAAGCCACACCTGTTGCCGAAGTTGAAGCACCTACTACAGATGTTGAAACACCTGCTACAGAAGCTCCTGAAACTACTGAAGAAAAATCTCCTGAATAATGATCTTTCTTTAAATAATAGAAAAGGCAAGATCATTACTGATCTTGCCTTTTTTTATGTGTGGAAGTTTGTGATTTTCGTATTGTAAGGATAGATATTTTTACGGTACTTTTCAGGGGTGGGAAAATGGATTTTTTAAATCAAGGATATCTTAACGCATTATTTATTTATACAATCAAATACATAAAAGCACTTTTAATAAATGAATAACCAGCCTACAGCAATTTTACTTTTAGAAGACGGAACCGTATTTCATGGCAAATCGTTTGGTAAAACAGGAACTACCACCGGCGAAATTTGTTTTAACACGGGCATGACCGGCTACCAGGAGGTATTTACTGACCCGAGTTATTATGGCCAGATTGTAATAATGAACAATGTTCATATAGGAAATTATGGAGTTAAGGATTCTGATGTTGAGAGTGATACTGTAAAAATTCGTGGACTGATCGGCAGAAATCTTGAGGAATTGTTTAGCCGTAAGCAAGCGATTGGCTCCCTGGATAATTATTTAAAATCGAATGACATTGTATCGATTGAGGATATAGACACAAGGGCCCTGGTTGCTCATGTACGCAGTTGTGGCGCCATGAACTGTATTATTTCTTCAGAGATTTTAGAGGTGGAGCAGCTAAAAGAAATGCTTGCTAAAGTGCCTTGTATGGCCGGTTTAGAACTTGCTTCGAAAGTAAGTACCAAAAGAGCTTATGAGCAGGGAGACACCAATTCAGCTTTAAAAATTGCTGTTTTAGATTATGGGGTTAAACAAAACATTTTAACATGCATGACCAGCAGGGGAGCCCATGTAAAAGTGTTTCCTTCAACCGCTACATTAAGTGATATAAACACTTTTAACCCCAATGGATATTTTCTTTCAAATGGACCAGGAGACCCGGCAACTATGGGATATGCAGTGGATACTTTAAGAGAGATTTTAAAAGAAGATAAACCAGTTTTTGGCATTTGCCTGGGGCACCAGTTGCTGGCTATGGCCAATGACATTCCTACTTTTAAAATGCACCATGGGCACCGGGGTTTGAACCATCCGGTAAAAAACCTATTGACTGGCAAATGTGAAATCACCACTCAAAATCATGGTTTTGCGGTTGACCCGGAATCAGTGCGTAACAACCCCAATATTGAGATCACGCATCTTAACCTAAACGATGAGAGCATTGAGGGCATAAAGATTAAAGGCAGGCCTGCATTTAGCGTTCAATATCATCCTGAGAGTTTTCCTGGTCCTCACGATAGCCGTTACCTGTTTGATGAATTTATAGCTAATGTAAAAGTAGAAGCAGGGGTTTAAAGTTTATTACGATTATAATTTGCAGCCGCATGTCTTACAGATGCGGCTGTTTCATTTCGGTTCAATTTATAATTCGTGTACATTCGGCTGAAGAAGTATCTTATTATGAATATAGCAATCATCAACGGTCCTAACCTTAACCTGCTTGGTAACCGCGAACCCGATCAATACGGAAATCAAACTTTTGAAGTGTATTATGAACAGCTCCGGGCAAAATTTGCTGACATAACTTTTACTTACTACCAAAGTAATGTTGAAGGTGAGTTAATAAATGAGCTCCAGAAAGTGGGAAATACTGTAGATGCTATTATTTTAAATCCTGCCGGATACACGCACACATCAGTAGCGATAGGTGATACTATAGCTGCTATCAAGGCACCGGTTATAGAGGTGCACATCAGCAATGTAAATGCCCGTGAAGATTTTAGAAAGATCAGCCATGTGTCTGCAAAGTGCAAGGGCACCATCTCAGGTTTTGGTATGAAGGGATATGAGCTGGCGGTATCAAGTCTTTTGCTGGCAAAATAGAGAAATGTTCAACATCTAAAATTTACGCTTAAAGTCGGCTAGACCCGATCATTTACTGCGGCTGCTCACCAATTGCTCATACAATAGCTGATTCTTTTTAGCAAGTGTGCTTACGTTGTATTTGTTGTACACACTTTTAACTGCGTTTGCCTGTAATTTTTTTCTCAGCGAAGTGTTAACACATAATGTAGTTAGTTTTTTCGCAAGGTCAGCTTCGAGATTGTTTGGGTCAATCAAGAGTCCGTTGTAATTATCTTCAATCATTTCAGGCGTTCCATCCACATTAGTTGCAGCTACGGCTTTACCCATATACATTGCCTCAAGCAAAGCAATAGGGAACGCCTCCCATAACGATGGCAGTACAAAAATGTCGGCTGCAGCAAGAAGGTCAGGTACATCCTGTCTAAAGGGTTGTAAAATAATTCTATGCTGTAATTGCAGTTTTGAAATCAGGTCGGTAACCTTTTCTTTTAGTTCGCCGTCGCCTACCATCAACAGTTTTACATTATTCACTTTTTTACATACTTCAGCAAATGCAGCAATTAGTTTAAGCGGTTGTTTTTGTAATGTGAGCCTGGCTATTGAAGCTATAATTATTTCATCATCGGCTATGCTCAATTCCTGCCGAATATTTTTATACGTACCATTTGGGTTAAACTTGTTGGGATCAACAGAGTTGTAGATAATCTCAGCATCAAACTTCCCAAACAGTCTTCTTGCTTCATCGCGATTAGCCTTTGCCCCGCAAATATTTATATCGGCTTTTTTAGTCAGGTATTTTTCACTTCCTATCCGTAATTTCTTAACGATTGCATTTTGATCAACATGAAACGACCAGGCGTGGCAGGTGTACAGCAAGGGTAGTTGCTTTTTTTTAGCAGTGCTAAACATGTTAGACATGGCACGGGTACCATGTGCATGTACTACGTCTATGTTCTCTTCTTTTACCAGGTGCGACACCTTTTTCCAAACCCTTACATCAAAAGGCGTTTCGGTATGAATAACATGCGTTTTAATACCGATTTTTTTAAGCCTGTCAATCATTGGCCCATCGGTAAATGAAAGCACCACAGGTTCAATGCGGCTTCTGTCTAAATTTTCTACAAGACTTAACAAGTAACTCTCGCCACCCCCAATTTTTCCCTGGCGTATGCCCTGCAGCACCTTTATTTTTTTCGTTTCCATAATTTATTTTGGCGACCTCTATAAGCAGGATCATTTGCTTATGTATGTAAAACTCAAAATCGCCTCATTTATTATATCATGGTTCAATAAGTACTATCAAACTTTTGATGTTTGCCAAAATATACTACCTGCTTTTTCGTTAAAGAAGTATGAGGCCTATTACCATCCCCAAAAAGATTAAAGATATTATTAAGTCTCCGCTCGTCTTTAAGGAACGTATTTCATTTATCAAGAGCAGTTATAAAAAATTGAGAAAAAGCGGCGAACCCGATGTAACGATAGTTATACCGGCTTATAATGAAGAGAAAAATATTCTGGGAACATTGCAGTCGCTGGCTGCCAATATAACGGAACGGCGTGTACAGATTATAGTAGTTAATAATAATTCGAAAGACAATACAGCGCAATTAGTTTTAAGTACGGGGGTGGAATGTATATTAGAAACAAAACAAAGAATCAGCGCCGCCCGTAACGCAGGTCTGAAAGCCGCCAAAGGAAAATATATTCTAAACGCAGATGCAGATGCTATTTATCCGCCCAATTGGGTTGACAGCATGATTAACCCGATGGACGCGAATGGTAAGATTGCCATGACTTATGGCAGGTTTTCATTTATTCCCGTGGGCAAAACCGGCAGGCTCCTTTATTTTTTTTATGAATATTTATCCGACTTCGTAAGGTATCATAATAAATATTTCAAAGAAGAAGCGGTAAACGTGTATGGTTTTAATTCAGCCTTTAAAAGAACGGAAGGCATAGAAGTTAACGGTTTCGATCATCCTTTTGGCGCAGGCGAAGACGGATACCTTGCTTTAAAAATACGGGATAAAGGATATGGCAAACTGCATTATGTAACTAAAACAAAGGCGCTGGTGTGGACAACAGATCGCCGTATACAAATGGAAGGTGGCATTATTAAAGGAATGACCAAAAGGATACGAAAATTTATATTTCCGGCGAGTTTCGTACAGGCAAGAACCGATTTATAAGGGGAGTTGATAAATGAAATATGACATGGGGAATGTATGGTTGTTGAGTAACATTAACCTTGTAAAAGTCCCGTGAACGGGATCCCGTTTTACGGGAAGATGCGACGTCCGCCCGGCCACTCATTCGGACGGGCAACGCCAGATTTGGAAAGTTATAATGCATGGTTTAAAAAAAGACTTGCTACTATGCTTGCTTCAACATTCGTTTTTATGGGTTGAGCAAAAACAGAAAAATGAAAACAGAACCTTTGATTTCTATTGTTACGGTAAATTATAACCAGTGTGCGGTAACGGCCGATATGCTTCGTTCGCTTTCGCAACTTACCTATAAAAATTACGAGGTTATTGTGGTTGATAATGCGTCTGTTGAAAATTCAGCTTCACTAAAAAATGAATTTCCTTTTATTACTCATATCACTTCACCATCTAACACCGGGTTTGCGGGTGGCAACAACCTTGGATTGTTTTATGCAAAAGGAGCGTACGTTTTTTTTATAAACAATGATACTGAAGTAACACCCGGGTTGTTGAACGAGCTGGTTAGTTATATGACAGCACATGATGAATGTGCCATTGCCTGCCCAAAAATTAAATATTTTTTTAAGCCTGATACCATACAGTATGCCGGCACGGTAGGGCCAAACCTATTAACCAGCCGCAGTTACGATATT
>JBBQVY010000107.1:0-15815 GCA_038211085.1 Chitinophagales bacterium
ATATACCTGCCAAACGTTACATTACTAACTTACAAAAATATTTGACAAAGCTTACGCTGATATCCTTCAGTATATTGAACGAAAACGGCTCAAAGATCTTTCAGCAACTTTATTTCATTACGGTAGAGAATAATTTTTTTATCATTTTCCAGGTGCTTGAGCAGACGCGATATTACTACTCTTGATGTAGCTAATTCATCGGCTATAAGATAATGCGATGCCTTAATAACACTTGAACCGGAAAGGCGTTGCTTTTCTTTGAGGTAGTTGATGAGACGCTCATCTAACTTATGAAACGCAATACTTTCAATAGATTTAAGCATTTCTAAAAATCGTTCATTGAAACTCCGCATGATATAGTTTTTCCAGCTTGGGTATTTACAAAGCCACTCATCTAATTTTAAATGCGGTATGGCAATCAATTCAACATCGTCTTCTGCAATGGCCTTCACTTCACTTTTTTTAGCCTCCATACAGCAGCTATAGGCCATGGAACAACTTTCATTGTTTGATAAATAATATAATAAAATTTCTTTGCCATCTTCATCCATGCGAAATACCTTAATCGTGCCTCCTATTATCAAGGGCATCATCCGGATATACTTTCCATAATCCATAATAATATCTCCCTCTTTATAGTATTTTATTTCACCAAACTGGTGCATCTCTTTTACCAGGGCAGGTTCAAAAATTGAATCAAACGTTCTTTTATAATTCATTGGATCACTTTAAGATGATGGTTTAAGAAAAACGCGTTAAAGTTTGGGATCTGTTACGTTTACCTCTCACGAAAAGATTTACTTTCCGTTCTTTGAAGTTATTGGCAAAAGTATATCTTATATGGATATCCGGAGGTGTATAAACGAGAAGGTCATATTTGTTTCAACAATAATCTATTACATCCCTAAGAAGATGGTTGCCTGCCGCTATTGATTTTTAGTGTTGCGGTTTCATTTATAATATTTTACCCAAATCAATTTTAAAAAACCAGGTTAGCACCTGGATTGTCGAAAGCAAATCTGCCTGTTAACAATTAGTATTTATATCAGGACACTTTAATAAAAGACTTGGAATGTATCAATGCTATTTTACAAACTCGTTTACATAATCCCACGTACCACCATTTATCACATTGGTAAATCCGTTCTGCTCCAGTATAGATTTTGCCTGGCTACTGCGGGCCCCACTGCGGCAGAACACAATAATATTTTTCTTGTTTTTGAATTTTGCTAACTGGGACGGCACTGTATCCAAAGGAATATTTGCAGAACCTTTTACATGACCTTCTAAAAATTCTCCCGGGGTTCTTACATCTACCAGGAAAGCTCCCTGCTCAATAACACTTTTCAAATCCGCGGTTTGTTTACCGCCAAATAATAATTGAAGAATACTCATAGTTTTATATTTTGAATTTTTTAATTACACTTACCAATCCGGCTTTTGACATCACCCCACTCTGTCTCCACAGCAGCTTGCCGTTTTTAAATAATATTAATGTTGGTACTCCTTGCACCTGGTATTCACTGGCAGCTCCAGGGCTTTTATCTACATCTACTTTTAATATCGTAACAGAATCTCCAACCTCTTTTTTTACATCTTTAAGAATAGGAGCCATCACTTTACAAGGGCCGCACCACTCAGCAGAAAAATCTACCAGTACCGTTTTATCTGATTGTATGATCTCGTTAAAAGTCATTATTAAAGTTTTTATTTTTCTTCTTCTATAGTTTGTTTTTTATTTTCTTTTTTAAATATGCCAAACAGTAAGGCGCCCATAAGTGCACCATAAACCATACTATTGATGGGTTTCGAGGTAATCATACAGGTCCCGGATGAACACCCGATTTGTTGCCAGTATAAATAACCTGCAATGGCCCCGACGAATGCACCAATAATATAGAGCAGGTTGGTATTAAACCACTTCTTCATAAGTAATATCTTTTGTGGTTTCAGAACTTCTTTTTGGAGGAGTCGTAGCACAACCTCCGGAGCCACAGCAACCAATATTAAATACGGGCATCATGGTAAATACTGCTCCCGCAATTCCCATTGTCCAGTCTTTTGCAACTACCGATTGTACTATAATTGCGATTCCTAAAGCCAGTCTTAAAAACCTCATTAAATTCCAGTTGCTGAATATTGCCTGTTTCATAATTATTTTATTTTATCGTACATGCCCACGGCGCAATTCACGAATGATTTTACTTTACTTATCAAGTTGTTATTTCCTCTTTCAGGATAGCCAAGAGTGGCCAGTTTCATTACAAGGTCATTTCTTTCAATAGCTATACCCGATACACAAACCTTGTTTTCCTCTTTATTAATTACCACAGCGATAACTCCTTTTCGTTTAAGCAGGATTGTTTTAATACTGTTAATACAGCCGCTGCATTTAATGTTTTCAACAAATATTTGATGGGTTGTCATTTTATTATTAAACTGATGCAAATGTACATGTCAACAATCGCCTTTTTGGTAACAAAGGTTACAAAGCAAGATGGCAGCCTATTGCTGCCATTTCAGAAATAATATATTGTTGCAGAGTAAGTTACTGACAATGGTTTGTCTTCTTACTATCCCGGTTTAAATATCTCTCTTTGCAGGGCAGGTATTTAATCCTACCAATTTATACAGCGGACAAAAACTTACTAAACTTGTCAATACAAAAATTCCGGCTATTACAAGTAGCACAATACCAAGTGTACCTGTAATGGTTTCGTTGTAATACAAATAAGCTACCACGGCTGCAATGATAATTCTGATACTTCTGTCGGCAAAGCCCATATTCTTTTTCATAATATATTTTTTTAATTGATTGAATAGTGATCATTGTAATTATTACTGCGTAGCCAAAAAATGTGGCGGTATTTTTCCCAACTTTCACAAGGCATATCAAATCTCAAAGTCATTTTAAAAAGCAACTACGCGGTCCCTTTCAATATCTTATTCCAGTATAGCCAGGGCAATACTTTAGTTTTTAACATCCACATAGACCACCTCGGCTTCGCCTGGTTGAACGGGAAAGTCATTGCAGGTTTGTTCGAGTAATCAAACTCGGCAAGCATCAACTTGCCATATTGCGTGGGAATAGGACAGGCGCTATAGCCTGTATATTCGCCAACCATAGACTGACCGGATAAAAACGCTAACAGATTTTGAACAACAACCGGCGCCTGTTTACGAATAGCAGCACCTGTTTTACTGCATGGTGCATTAATACTATCCCCTAATGCAAACACATTTGGATAACGACTGTGTTGCAAAGTGCTTTGATTTACCTCGATATAACCATAAGGATTTTGCGCATCAGCCAACGGACTGTTTTTTATAAAATCCCGGGCAGATTGTGGCGGAACCGCATGGCATAAATCAAACTTTATTTCCTTTCGCTCTATAACTCCATCGGCATTTTTTTCTTCATAATAAACAGTTTTATTGGCACCGTCAATTTCGTTTACATTCACACTATAATGAGGTTTAATATTATCGTGTTTAACTAATTTAGTAAGTGTTTCTGCATATTCTTTCACACCAAATATTACGCTCCCTCCTGATAGATAATGAACATCACACTTATCTAAAATGCCCTTCTTACGCCAATAGTCGCAAGCCAGGTACATGATCTTGTGAGGCGCTCCACCACATTTTATCGGACCAACAGGGTTAGTAAAAACTGCCTTTCCCCCTTTAAAGTTTTTAATCATCTCCCATGTATAGGGAGCCATATCGTAAGAATAATTACAGCTCACATTATTTTTACCCAAGGTTTCTTTAAAGCCTTTTATTTTATTCCAGTCAAGTTGAATGCCGGGGCAAACAATCATAGCATCGTATTGATACGATGTACCACTTTTACAAATCACTTTATTTTCATTTGGAAGAAATGTTTCTACGGCGTCTTTAATCCATGTGGCTCCTTTTGGAATACAGCTTTTTTCAGAGCGTTCCGTTTTTTTTATATCAAATATACCTGCCCCCACCAATGTCCACGCAGGCTGGTAATAGTGCTTCTCTGATGGGTCAATGACAATTACCTCAAGACTTTTATCTTTACGTAAAAGCTGTGCGGCAACAGAAAGACCGGCGTTTCCACCACCAACAATGAGAATTTTTTTATTAAGCATATCATTTAATTTATACTTAAAGATATTTCTATACCACGGGTAGTTTGGTAACATTTGTTACACCCAACAGCTTCTGTTACCGATTGCAGGAAACTTCTTCCCAAACTTTGCAATGAGCGCCTGTTTCTTTCTTTTTGAGGCAGTGGTACCTGCAAAATTCATAATCTTAATAAAGAAAAGGGAATAGCCTTGATGTATGTTTTATATAATCATCATAGCTCTTAAATTTTTCGGAAAGCATTTTTTCCTCCCAATTAAGTTTAATGATTAACACCATTGCCAAAGAAAGTGCAAACGCAAAACGTATCCACGTAAAGTGTGCGATTAATAACCTGGAGCAACCCAGCAAAATTGCCGTGTACATGGGATGGCGGATAAAACGATAGGGGCCATCGGTTACTAAAGTAGCATCATTAGAAGGTTCCGGCAGTATACGTAACTTACTTTTTTGCATGGCGACTATTGCCCAAAATACCAGGAGAATGGAAATGATAATGAATGTGTTTGACGATGCGGATAAATTATGTAATGGAGTTTCTAACAGTAACAGCAGTATAAATATGAACTGCAGTGCAACTAGTACAACAGATTTTAGGCGACGGCGCATTACATAAATTTCAGTAAAAAAAACAGCCGGAAAATTAATGGTCCGGCTGATAATGTTCTATATCAATAAATTTAATCCTAATTATCTTGCTCTTCAACCTTTACGGGGCTCAATAAATTTTCTTCAATTATCTTTTTAAAAACATGTTTAGGAAAAGCACCCGGCTGCATTATTGGTTCGCCATCGGCTCCAATAAAAAGCATGGTTGGAATACTCTGTATCCCAAATACAGAGGATAATTCCTGCTCAACATCTGTATTTACTTTATAAATAACTACTCTACCATCATACTCTTTTGAAAGTTCTTCAAGTACCGGAGCCACCATTTTGCATGGGCCACACCAATCAGCGTAAAAATCAATGATGGCTGGTAATGCTCCCTGGTATTTCCAGTCTTTTTCTGTTTCGTAGTTAAATACTTTTTCTTTGAAACCTTGTGTGGTAAGTTGTATCGTTGCCATGGTGAAGTTTTATTTTCTGTAAAGATAAAACCGGCAACCGGGCTTATCGGTAACTTTTGTTACTATTCGATAAAGGCAATCTTTGTACAGTGATTACCTTTTAAACCCAATAAACTTAATAATAGACGAAGTGCCACAATGATATTTACCTTCTTTTATTTCTATTGTAGCTATTGAATTAGCTCAATTTTTAGCTCTCGAATCACCGCGGATAAAAAAAGGCAATCTTTCGATCGCCTCTTTTTACTAAGCCTTTAAATCGTTATCACTATTGTAAGAAAGGTTTCCTTTTATGCTTTCATTACTTTACTCTGGCACACAAAATCTGTCTTAGGTAAAGCTGTAGCGCTTATAGCATTAAAGCCGCCGTCTATTTCAGTAAAGTTTCTGTAGCCCCTTGCCTGGAGGATTGATGCAGCCACCATGCTGCGGTAACCGCTGCCACAGTGCATGTAAAAATGTTCTTCGGGGTTAATATCTTTTATCCATTCATTGATGGCAGCAAGTGGCCTGTTGTAAGCATCTTCAATATGCTCCGCCGCATATTCTGTTTCTTTTCTTATGTCAAGGATTCTGTCTTTTGCAATATCCACTTCAACCGAAAATTGTTCAGCAGATATTCTGTCTATCGTATCAGCTTCTTTGCCTGATTGAAGCCATGCTGCGAAGCCACCGTCTAAATGTCCCAATATATTGTCAAACCCAACACGGCTTAACCGGGTTACTGTTTCTTCTTCTTTCCCTTGGTCGGTAACCAATAGCAATGGTTGTTTTACATCAACGATCATTGCACCGACCCACGGCGCAAAATCGCCGTTCAACCCAATATTTACCGATTGCGGAATGAAGCCTTTATAAAAATCAGACGAGTTTCGGGTGTCGAGTATCAAAGCTTCCGAGGTTTCTGCTGCTGCTTCAAATTCATCGGGCGTTAAAGCTTTCATACCATGATTTAATACCGATTCAAAACTTTCATAGCCCTTTTTATTCATCGCTACATTTAGACCAAAATATCCAGGTGGTGGAAGTAAGCCTTCTGTAACGGCTTTTATGAAAGAGGCTTTATCGGGTTGGTTTAAAGCATAGTTCATCTTCTTCTGATTGCCAAGCCAATCAACAGTTTCTTTCATCATGTTTTTACCACAGGCGCTTCCCGCTCCGTGTGCAGGATATACAATTACATCATCAGCGAGGGGCATTATTTTAGTCATCAAACTTTCGTATAACAAACCGGCCAATTCTTCCTGCGTCATGTGTGCAGCTTTCTGTGCAAGATCGGGACGGCCAACATCGCCCAGGAATAATGTATCTCCACTAAAGATGCAATAATCTTTTCCATTTTCATCCTTCAGCAAAAAGGTAGTGCTTTCCATTGTGTGGCCAGGAGTGTGCAATACTTTTATAGTTATATCACCCACTTTAAATTCTTCACCATCTTTAGCTGAAATGCATTCAAACTCACAGGCGGCATTTGGGCCGTACACAATAGCTGCTCCTGTCTTTTTACTTAAATCGACATGGCCGCTTACAAAATCAGCATGAAAGTGCGTTTCAAAAACATACTTCAATTTAACACCATCTTTTTCTAACCTGCTTATGTAAGGCGCTGTTTCACGCAGTGGGTCAATAATTGCTGCTTCTCCGTTTGAAGTGATGTAATAAGCACCCTGTGCTAAACATCCGGTATAAATTTGTTCTACAGTCATAGCAATATTTTTAAATTTTTTAGAATGTAAAGATCGGATACAGATTCTATGTGTTTGGTAACTTTTGTTGCATTCAAAAAGAGTAGGCAGGTTTTAGCTCAATATTTGATTTGTTTAATCCATTAATCACGAGCTTTCGATTGCGCTATTCTTTCATTAAGTTCATCCAGTTTTGCCTCTATTTGCATAAGCCGGTTAATTATGAGGATATGTGTATGTACGGCATCAATACCTACCACACTGTCTTTACTGGTTATTTCGTTTTTTATCTGCTGGTAAAGTTCCGGCGCAACGTTGTTTATTTTTGTATCCATGGTATATTTTTTTATTGCTAATTATTCTATTAGAATAAAGAAAGCCACCTCATTAAGCACCCTCCTTCATAAGCTATTTACAAAGCTCTTTTAACCAGGTACCAATCCACCATTTCCAAATCACTTTTCTTTCTTTCTGCTAAACCTTCGACAGTTTTAGGTGCTGGTACAATTACTTTATCGCCGGGCTGCCAGTTAAGCGGCATGGCACATTTATTTTCATCAGATGTTTGCAGAGCTACTAAAGCCCGTTTAATTTCAGCCATGTTTCTGCCTACATTAAGCGGATAATACATGATTAAACGAACCTTTCCTTCGGGGTCGATAATAAACACCGCCCTTACAGCAGCCGTTTCACTTTCGCCAGGTTGCAACATACCGTATAGTTTAGACACAGTCATGCTTATATCAGCAACAATCGGAAATTCAAAAAGTACACCTGTTTTTTCCTGTACTGCATTTACCCATGCAATATGAGAGTGGATACTATCAATACTCAATCCCATCAGTTTTGTATTGTGTTTTTCAAAGAAATCTTTCTCCATAGCAAAGCCACTCATTTCCGTGGTACACACCGGGGTAAAATCTGCCGGATGTGAAAAAAATACCACCCAGTTTCCTTTATTATAGTCTGAAAATTTCAGGTTTCCTATTGTAGTTACTGCGTCGAAATCCGGAGCTTTATCGCCAATTCGTGGCATTACATTTATTGTTTGATTTTCCATTATTATTAATTTTTATTGTTACAAATTTCAAATTATTAAAAGCAATTACCGGTAACATTAGTTACACAGAAGAAGTGATAAGAGATATCTTTTACCGAAGAACAAGCCTGCTGTTTCCATGTTAATGACTGGGCAATATGCAAATACCCTAATAATTCATTATCATTGTTTAGGTGACTGCAAAGATGTTATAACCGCGGGGTAATATTTGTTACAAAAGTTACACAACACGGAGATGAACCATTTTATAAAATGATTCATTTCAATATTTATTGTTGCGACTTAATTACCCTTTTTTCCAGGATTCAGCAGTTGATTAAATAAATCAGGAAGATCATTTTTCAAATTAATAATATGTCAAAGACTTTTGTCTTTTTTACATCAGTCAAGATAGTTTTTAGCCTCCGGAAAATTAGATTTAACCATTACTTTTTTCAGGAGGCTTTATTTTTGCAACAACGTTTAAATATCTATTCTACCACTAATCCACCTATATTACCGCTGAACAGCCATTAACAAACCATTCGTATTCGTTTTTTTACCGTTTGTGAAAGTAGAAATCCCGTCTGTATCGAATCTATATACGGCATATTCAAGCGCTATCTATCTTTACGTCATCAAATTAAAAAACGGAGTATTCTCCAAAAAAAATGTACAAAAAATTTCTGGAAAAGCTTTTTACCCTCGTAAGACTAAGGGAAAATCCACCGGAAATCTCCAGCCTGTAAACTTCCAAACAGTAAAGATTAAAACGTGATGATTTACAAGTCTGCAACAGGCAATCAGTAAATCGTTTCTCCCCACTATTTAACATCTTAAAGATGAAAAAATTTAAACTGGTGCTCATCGGTATTGGCATTCTTATATGCGCAATATTAGTGGTGGCCGGTAATAATAAGGAAAAAATGCCATCGCATAAAAGCGCTCCGGTTCAGCAAGGCAGCATAGATGCATGCGGGTTGGAATCTGAATGGTTGCCACCGTATCCTTTCGGAATCTAAGTATAGAGGTTCATTAAAATTTCAACAGTTCAAGTTAGCGCCTGGAAAAAAGTAATTAAAGTTACTCAGGCCACGCTATGCCCTGTCGAAAATGTAAACAACTGTTTTTAACAACTAAAAAAACAAACAATCATGGCAAGTTTAGGTAAAAAAATTCTTTCTGCATTTGTGGAAGTAGCAGAAGAAAAAAAGGCTGCTATAACGCCGGAGAAAAAAAATAACTATTCCACACCGTTAGTATCAGAAAGGGCATTGCCTTCGAACACTACTGAAAAGTTCAGGCAGTATTTCGATAAGTTGTTTAGTGAGTCAAATCTGCCGGGACCGGACTACTATGAGTTTTCAAAAATGACGCAGGCTATGGTAGCCATCACTGATGAAAAATCGAGGTACAGTGCTGCTTTTGCAGGATTAAGCGTACAGGGTTTGGATAAGAGCAAACTGTTGGGTACAGCTGCTGAATACTTAAAGATTCTGGATACAGACGCAGTCAATTTTAACTCCACTGTTGATGCAGCGCTCAATGAAAAGGTGCAGGCAAAACAACAGGAGATGCAAAGCAAGCAGCAACGGATTGATCAGTTAAGCCGTGAGATGAGCGATCTGCAAAATCAAATACAACTGTTGCAGGTTGAAGTAAAAGAAAATGAAGAAAAGATTGAAAGCAATACCGGTGGATACAAAATATCCTCCGAAAAAATGAAGCAGCAGATACTGGCTGACATTGAAAAAATAAAACAACACATATCGTGAATAGTGAATGAAAGGTGTTTCTGATATGTGCAGTAAAAAAGCAACGAAACAACAATACTAACAACTAAAAACAAACAAGATGATCAACGCAATTAAACAAACAAAAAAACCCGGTTGGTTTGCTGAACCAAAAAACGCAGCAACCACTGTGGTCGGAGTATCTCTTTTTGCCGGACTGGCTTACGGCTTTCTCACATTCGTGTTGCCCTGGCTGGTAACCGTCACCTGGAACATGGTAAACCTTGTGATAGGTGGTGTGATACTGGGGTTCTTACTCATGATCGTTACCAATAAAAAGTTCTGGCGGGCGCTGAGGTATTTCTCTGAGTTCATTGCCAATTATAGTGTGGGGCTGGCAATTGAGTTAAATCCCTTCAACATTCTGCAACTAAAAATTGAGCAGGGATATAAAGACAGGAACACTTTGTACCAGCAATCTGCAAGGCTAAAAGGTAAGCAGAGTGAACTAATGGATAAACTCAGCGATAAAGAAAAAGAGTTGCAGCTAAATGTGCAAAAAGTAAAAATTTTGCAGCAGGAAAAAAATCAATCAAAACAGGTTGACCTGTATGCAAATAATGTACTGCGTTGCCAGGAATACATCAACAATGTGACGCCGATTGTAGGCGACCTGAACAAGCTGATCAAATTCTCTGATACTGCTTATGAAGAAAGCGGGATCATGCTGGAAGATGCAAAGCTTGACCTGGAAGCAAAGAAAGATTTGTATTACTCGGTAACAACCGGCCTGTCTGCCGTAACCAGCGCCATGAAAGCATTTAAAGGTGATGATGAACTGAACCAGGATGCAGAAAGAGCGCTGGCCATATTAAAACAACAGATCGGGGAAAAGATCGGCCACATTAAATCGGCCATCGATGTAACCAGCAGATTTATGGATGATAAGGTTTTGGAAGACAAAGCAAAGTCTGCACAGGCTATAGAGCTCATCAACCATTTTGATCTGAATACAGATTTTAACTACACCAACAATGCGTTGCAAAACAACAGTAATAGCGGTAAGCTGAAAGATGTAAACATTACAGACAGGTACAGGGGACTGCTAGATTAGTGTCACGCAAGAAGCTCAATAAAGTACCAAAAGTACAAGTGAGTCCACGATTGAATCGGGATTAACATGACACAACGAAGTTGACCAATGCTTCAACTGTTCGTCCCAAAAAAAGTTCATGCATTAAAACAACGGCTGCAAAAACGGGCAGACAGCCGGGGTGCAAACAATTGCCCGAATAAAACAAAAACAAGATTTTAAACAACTATAAAACATACAACTATGGCAATCAAATTAAAACCAGCCGGAAAATTATTCATCATTGCAGCAGTAATAACTGCAGGCATATTGAGTGTAAGATGGTATCAGAACCGTCCGAAAGAAGTAGGCCAATCGGTAGAACTGGGCAAGGTTACACTGCCCGATGCACCGGAAGCCTCTCTCAGCGGTAATGCAGTTTTACTACCCCTTCCTTCATCTGACAAAGCCGTAAACGGCGGTACACAAATCAACTGGGAACGTATGGCATGGAACAGCCAGTTCTCCGGAATGTATGCTAACGGTGGTGTACGTACGACAAAAAATTCGCTGTTCGACGCAGCACACCTGGATGTAACTTATGTGCGCCAGGATGATTGCAACAGGCAGATGGCAGACCTTGTAAAGTTTGCCAGTGATTATAAAACCAATCCAAACACAACAGGTGTGTTGATCACATTTATGGGTGATGGTATGCCGGCCTTTATGACCAGCCTTGCAAAAGAACTGGAGCCATTGGGTGCGGAGTATCAACCCATCATTATCCCGGTAGCACACGGTAAATCTTTTGGCGAAGACCAGGTGATGGCGCCGGCAAGTTGGAAGCAGGATCCTAAAAATGCGATTGGCAAAACAGTAGCCGGTGTATTGCGCGATGGCGACCTAAACATCCTGCTGAAATGGGCCGGCGACAACGGGTTGAAAGTAAACCCTGATGAAACCACTTATGATGCAGCAGCCATCAACATCATTGCAGCAAATGATTTCCTGGATGCACCCAACAAGTACATTACAGGATACAGCGAAAAAAGAAAAGTAGTAGAGAATGGAAAAACAACTGGTCGTGATACAACAGTTGGTGTGGATGGCGTGGCCACCTGGACTCCCGGCGACGTAAACGTTGCTACTAAAAAAGGTGGACTGGTAACCATTGCTAACACAAAGCAATACGCATCGCAGATGCCTAACCAAACCATCGCCATTAAAAAATGGGCCAACGATCACAGGACCGATATTGAAAACGTGATCATAGCCCTGGCAGAGGCAGGAGACCAGGTGCGTTCTTTCAATGAAGCAAAAGCATTTGCTGCTAAAGTGAGTGCTGATGTGTACCAGGAAAAAGATGCCGCTTATTGGTTGAAGTATTACAATGGTGTGGTAGAAAAAGACTTGCAGGGTCAGCAGGTAAGCCTGGGCGGTAGTATGGTATTTAACTTGCAGGATATGGCCAACACTTTTGGCTTGGGTGATGATAAAGTAGATCGCTACAAAGCTGTGTACAACACATTCGGCAACCTGATGGTTAAAATGTATCCATCATTGATGCCCACATTCTTGCCTTATGAAAAGGCAGTTGACAAAAGCTTTTTGCTAAGCGTGATATCCAATAACCCCGAACTGTTGCAGGGCAAGGCCATGCAAACAACCTATGCCAGCGAGATCACTTCGGCTGTATCATCAAAGAGTTACAGCATTGAGTTTGAAACCGGTTCTGCTAATATCAAAACCGCTTCTTACAAACTGCTGGACGAGATTTTTGAAAGCGCCGTGGTGGCAGAAGGATTGAAGATTGGCGTGTATGGCCATACGGACAATAGCGGCTCTGATGCAGTGAACATACCGCTTTCAGAAAAGAGAGCGGAAGCTGTAAAAGCCTACCTGTTGAAGAAAGGTTTATCAAATAACCGTGTGGAAGCGAAAGGTTATGGATCAGCGAAACCCATTGCAGATAACAACACTAATGAAGGTAAAAGCAAAAACCGCCGTGTGGAAATTGTGCTGGGGGAGTAAAACCTCCAGGCCCCGCTGTAGCGGGGAACAAGGAAGGTGACCGAAAGGTCATCTTTCTTTTAAAATTATGATGGCTTTGTTGTTTAAAAGATATGGCCACAAAGTCACGAAGACAGAAAGAAGCATAAAGACTTAGTGCCATTTAGTGCCTTAGCGCCTTGGTAGCAAAAAAAACATTTACAATGAAAAATATTCAAAACACCATAGCTCCTGTAATACATGATTCAGGCAGTACCGGAATAAAAAGCATTCCAATAAAACAGCAAAGGGTTACAAGCTCCCCTTTAGGGGTGGGGGGGCTTTTCACTCCATTCGGTAAACTCAGCAAGCAAAACGTTGTCATCATGATCATCATTCAGGTGTTGATCACTTTACTCGTGTGGCATACCACATCAAATGGTTTGATACCAAAGCCCGGCCAGGTAGCCGAAGCCTTTGGCAAACTGCTCGGCACAAAATTGCTACTGGATAATATGCTTGTAAGCCTCGTGCTTACACTTAAAGCCATGTTATATTCCATCATCATCACGTTGTTCTTCGCGTATGCTTCGGTGATTCCTTTTTTTAAAAGCATAGCACAGTTCATTGTAAAGTGCAGATATTTAACCCTGACCGGTTTGATCTTCATTTTTACCCTGCTCACCAAAGACGGCAGTGAATTAAAATTATCGCTGCTCATTTTTGGTATCGTACCCTTCTTTACCACTTCTTTTTTAGCAGTGATATTGAATATCGACAAGCAGGAATATGAACTCTGCAAAACGCTTGGCTACAACAACTGGCAAACTTTGTACGAAGTAATTATTGTAGGCAAGGCCGACCAGGTGTTTGAAATACTGCGGCAAAACTTTGCAATCAGTTGGTTAATGATCACCATGGTAGAAGGGCTGAGCATGAGCGAAGGAGGCATCGGTTCATTGCTTATTAAATACAACAAGTACAACGACCTCACCAATGTGATTGCACTACAACTCGTCATCTTTATTATCGGGCTCTGCTTCGATTATTTATTGGGCAGCATGCGGCATTGGCTATTTCCTCACAGCAAATTAAAACAGGCTACAACATGACAACACATATAAAAGACAAAACATTGCTGCAGGCAGCCAACGTTAGCCTCCAGTATGATGACAACATAATTTTAAGAGATATCAACTTCTGCATCAAAGACATTATACGTCCGGGTATGCAGCAGGGACAGGTAATCTCACTGATTGGCAGGAGCGGAATTGGTAAGACCCAATTGTTCAAGATACTCTCCGGCCTGCAACAACCCACTGGCGGTGCGGTAACCATCCATGGCAATGAAACCGTGAAAGCCGGCGACATGGGCGTTATCTTTCAAAACTATTATTTGTTTGAATGGAGAAGCGTTTATCAGTTACTGTTATTAGCCGCAAAAAAGAATCCGGCATTAAAAGCACAGGAAGCGGCTATGATCGGGCACTATGCAAAAGAGTTTCACCTGGAGGAAGAGTTGAAAAAATATCCGCAGCAATTATCCGGCGGGCAGCGCCAGCGGGCGAGCATTATACAACAGCTATTAAAAGGTTCAGACTTCCTTTTATTAGATGAACCATTCTCCGGGCTGGATGTATGTGTGCTGGATAGAGTAACAGACCTGCTGTTGCAGGTATCTGTGTCGGATGAATTAAAAACACTCATCATTGTATCGCATGATATTGTAACCTCCGTTGCCATTTCCGATACGGTACTCATCATGGGCAATGAAGCAGGCCAGCCCGGCGCCACCATCAAAAAAGAAATTGACCTGATTGAGCGTGACCTGGCCTGGAAAAAAGACATCAAAAAAGAAAAGGCTTTCATAGACACTGTGGAAGAAATAAAAGCTTGTTTGTAGTTGTTGAAAGCAAAGCATTCCCTCTTTTGCGAAAGCAGAAGAGGGTTGCTTTTTTGGGGTTCTTTTGCTGCAGTTTTTAGGTAAGGAGCCACGATAGCGCAATTTTTGAGATCTCCTTTTTATCAGCAGACTTATTTACTAAGCCAATTCCAAATATACTACCTACAGAAACATGGGTTGTAGAAACAGGTAAACCAAATTTGCTTGCAGCGATAACCAAACCCCCAGTTACTAAGCTAGCTGTAAAGCCCTGCCCATTATTCATTTTTGTAATTTTCTTACTCATTGTTTCAGCAATTTTTTTGGCATTTAACAGCCCGCCAATTGCCATTGCAATAGCCAGTAAAAATATATTTACCGGCAAGGAAAATAAATTACAAATCAGCAATAGTGAAACTAATTTTGGGGTATCATTTAGTCCCCTTGCAAAACTCACCATACCGGCACTTGTGTAATGCATTATATTCAGCGATGTATGAAAGTTGATTCCTAAAAACTTACCCTGGTATTGAGTAACACAATTTGCCTGGCTACCAACAATAATATGGGTAGTTTGTAATGACGTAAAGTTTGCTGTATGTGCTGCCGCAACAGGTATCCATTGTTTGCTGCCAACACATACACACGATTCTTCGGTAATGCCTGCCGCTTTTCTTCCTTTTGAAAAAAGTGAGTAAAGAACAGCAGCAATTACTACTGCAAGTACAGGGCTTAATAATAAAGGGAGAAAAAATGTCTTACCCAGGCTATTAAAATTCACATTTGTTCCCGCTGCCACTAAACCTGCGCCTACCAATGCACCGACCAATCCGTGTGTGGTTGAAATGGGGAAACCCAATATGGTTGCCAGTAAAACGGTTGCGCCTGCGGCCAGTGCCACAGATAAAACAAAATTCACAGAGTGTGCAATTTCACCTGGTACTAATCCATTTCCTGAAAAGTTTTTTATCAGTACTTCGGCAAAAAAGTAAGAACAAACCGAACCGGCAAAAGTGGTAATAGTTGCAAGGTTTAAGGCTGCTTTATAATTTAATGTTCCACTCCCCCAAAGTGTAGCTACACCTTTAAAATTATCATTTGCCCCGTTGGAATAAGTAAGAAATAAAACTGCTAAAAACAGAAACACAATTAACATAGAATATTATTTAAAGGCTTCAAAAAAATTGAGCCTATCGCTTACATTTTCATAAAATTATGCAACT
>JBBQVY010000108.1:0-15627 GCA_038211085.1 Chitinophagales bacterium
TCGCAATTGATACAAGCAGAAAAATTGGCTTCGCTGGGTGAGTTGACAGCAGGTATTGCTCACGAAATAAAAAATCCCCTGAACTTCATAAATAACTTTTCTGAGGTTAGCAAAGACCTGGTAAATGAACTGATTACTGAGCTTGAAAGGCCCGATCCCGGGAAGGAAAATATTAAATCTATAGCTTCATACCTTACCTATAACCTGGAGAGCATCTACAATCATGGCAAAAAAGCCGATTCAATTGTAGAAGGAATGCTGGAGCATAGCCGGCCATCAAAGGGCGAAAGCCAGGAGACAGACATTAATGAGCTCACGTATGATCAAATGAAGGAGTGTTACCAAAATCTTTTTGATAAAAAGCGAATAACTGATGTACGGTTAGAGACCAATTTTGATAGGTCATTGTCACAAAAAGACCACCAGCGTTTGCTGCTGTTTAAACAGGATATTGGCAGGGCACTCAGCAATATTTTTACAAATGCCTTTTATTCCGTAACCGATAAAAAAAACCGTTTGGGTAATGGGTACGATCCTTTGGTAATCGCCACTACCAAACAGTTGGCTGATAAAGTTCTTATTCACATACGCGACAATGGCCTTGGTATAAAACCTTCAATACTTGATAAAATTTTTGAACCGTTTTTTACTACGAAACCAACAGAACAAAGTACAGGCCTTGGTTTATCATTAAGTTACGATATTGTAAAATCGCACGGCGGTGAGCTTTTGGTCAATTCCGTTGAGGGCGAATATGCGGAGTTTACCATCGAGCTTCCAACAAGGCAACCGATTATTTTAGTGTCCTGAGTATTGTTATTAGGGATACTAAACAGGTTTGCTTCATATTTGTAAAATTATATTGTTAGAATTACCTGCTTACTAATGATTGCTATAACTTTATTACAACCTTACTAACCCATTATGAATGTAGAGGCTATTATTGTATTATCATACCTCAGGTACCTGCGAAAAACCCTGAAAAACTTTGCCCCCAATCCTGAATGGGATAAATTATTAAACTACTCATTTTTTGCCGGCCTTATTTTACTGGTGCTGGAAACCGTTTTTAATGTAAATCATCTTACTGTATGGATCTGGCAACTGGTCGAAGGAATTTTGATTGCCATAACATTTCAATTAGAAATATTTCAGCCTGCCCGTAAATTGATGATAGGGCTCATTCCTTTAATGATCCTCTTGTTTTTTACAGCATTATTCGAAACTGTTTTTCCAAAAATGTACCTGAAGATTGACAACTATTTTGATTTGGCAAAAGCCATAGCCATTACCTGGATGTCGGCTATGATTTGGTTGGCAAGCAAGGAACGAAAAGCGCTGGAAAAAGAAAGGCAAAAAAGGCTGTTAGAGGAAGAAAGAAACCGCGTAATTGAAGAGCAAAAATCACAGTTGGAAACCCTGGTGGCCATGCGCACCAACGAAATTTCCAGGCAAAACGAAGAGCTGGAAAACACCTTGATAGAGCTACAGTCTGCCCAAAAACAATTGATACAGGCCGAAAAAATGGCTTCGTTGGGAGAGCTTACTGCAGGTATAGCCCACGAAATTCAAAACCCTTTAAACTTTGTAAATAATTTTTCGGAAGTGAGCGTAGAACTGCTTAATGAAATGAAAGAAGAATTATTGGCAGGTAACACCGAAGCTGTAAATGAGATAGCAGGAGATATTGAAAAGAATTTGTACAAAATATCGCATCATGGTAAACGGGCGGATGCAATTGTAAAGGGCATGTTGCAACATTCGCGGAGCAGTACCGGCACCAAAGAGGCAACAGACATTAATGCTTTAGCCGATGAATACTTAAGGCTAAGCTATCATGGGCTCAGGGCAAAAGACAAAAACTTTAATGCAACCATGATTACACATTACGATGAGAATATAGGGTTGGCCGACATTATTCCCCAGGATCTGGGGAGGGTTTTTCTTAACCTGTATACCAATTCTTTTTATTCTGTTTCGGCCAAAAAGAAAGCGCTGGCACAAACAAACCCATCCTACGAGCCAACTGTAACCGTAATTACAAAACTGGTTAAAAAAGGTGGCGAGCAAGGCGAGGACCTGGTATGGATGAGTGTGAAAGACAATGGCCTGGGCATACCTCAAAAAGTTTTAGATAAAATTTACCAGCCATTTTTTACCACCAAGCCTTCAGGAGAGGGTACAGGCCTTGGATTATCACTTAGCTACGATATTATTTACAAAGGACATAATGGTAAAATAACAGTTGATACAAAAGAAGGAGATTATGCTGAATTTATTATTGAAATACCTATTACGAAAGCAGCTGTTTAATTAATGTGGATTTTAAAATTGTATTTATGTGTACTTTACTTATACAAGCATAAGAAATATTAAAGAGGTAAAGCAATCATTGAGGCCATTAAGATTAATAAGACTATTTTACTATTTTCAGAATACAATCAATACGTACTATTTATGAATATTTTAGTTGTAGATGATGAAAAGGATATGCAAACATTATTTGAACAACGCTTTAGAAAAGAGATCAGGGCTAAAAAAGCGAATTTTGCTTTTGCTTCTTCAGGGGAGGAAGCACTAAATTATATGCAGGACCATAATCACGAAGCGGTGTTAATTTTATCGGATATAAACATGCCCGGCATGAGTGGCCTTGAATTACTGAAATATATTAAGAACCAATATAAAACTCCTCCCCCTGTTGTTATGATGGTAACCGCTTATGGTGATGCCGAAAACTACAATCATGCAATGGAAATGGGGGCAGATGATTTTCTTACTAAACCCATTGATTTTCTTCAATTAAAAGAGAAACTCAAAATATAAATAATGATGGCTAAAATTTTAGTTGCAGACGATGAAGTGGATCTTGAAATGCTGATTAAACAGAAATTCAGGAAACAGATCAGGGAGAATAAATATGAGTTTGTTTTTGCTTTAAATGGAAATGAAGCACTGGAAAAAATACAGGCCAACCCTGATATATCGGTCGTATTGAGCGACATAAATATGCCTGAATTGGATGGTCTTAACCTGTTGGCAAGGCTTACAGCGTCCAATCCTTTAATAAAAACAGTAATGGTTTCTGCCTACGGCGATATGGATAACATAAGAACCGCAATGAACCGGGGCGCTTTCGACTTTGTAGTAAAACCGGTCAATTTTGACGACCTGGAACTTACCATTGAAAAAACGCTTAAACATGTTAACCAGTTAAAGGAAACATTTAAAGCCATAAAAGAAAACAACATATTAAAAATGTATGTTGATGAGAACGTTTTAAATTTTATGAATGGGCAGGACTTTGCGGCCAGCTTGCTGAAAAATGAAACCATCGTTGCAACTATTGTGTTCATTGACATTTGCAGTTTTACTGCACTTACAGAGAAGGAACCTGCCGACCAGGTTGTAAAACTTTTAAACCGGTATTTTGATGTAATGGTTAAAGGGGTTATAGACCACGGTGGCTATATTGATAAATTTATTGGCGACGCTGTTATGGCTGTTTTTAAAGGAGAATTTCATTTGGACAGGGCCATAGATGCAAGCCTTGATGTTAGAAAACAAATCGAGGATCTTAATCAAAAGCCCGGCGACCTGCCTTTCTTTCCAAAGGTGGCAATAGGCATTAATTCCGGGGAAGTGATTTCAGGAAATATTGGTTCAGAAAATTTAAAAAGATTGGATTATACAGTAATTGGAGATGTAGTAAATACTGCACAGCGTTTGCAAACAGCTGCTAAAGAAGGTCAGATTGTAATTTCTGAAACAGCGTATGAGAAGGTAAAAGAATCATTCAATTTTAATAAGGTAGGCGATATGACCTTAAAAAATAAAGCTAATCCTGTAATGGTTTACGAGGTGCTTAATTGATCATGAAAAAAAAGTGTCATTATTGGTTTACTATCTTAAAACTCTTTTAAGATAGCATTATCGTTCCAAATCCGGCTACTGTTGCAGGCTTGTAACGATTATTTTCCTCCGTAACAGGGTTCATGCTGATATCCCCACTTATTTCTTTAATGGCAATATTCCTGGTAATATTGTGCATCCAGATAAAAAGGTTGGATTTACCAGGCTGCATAGTTGCCAACTGAGTCCAAATTTGTATGAACGATTTCTTCAATACTTTTTGTGCCATCACTTCATCCTTTACCAGCTTGCATATCACACCGTAAAGCATAGGTGCATACTTATCATATACAAATTCGTAAGCATTCAGCTTTTTCTGTTGTAGCAGATTAATCAATTCGTAGTCATTTATGTCTTTATTGATATTCTCCATTTGCAACTATAAGTTTCAGGAACTATTACACAGATACATTGCAATTGTTGAGCCTCCTGATTAAGTAAAGAAATTGAAGCAAAACTCCTGTTGATATGTTAGAATTGAAGTATTTTTTAATTTTAAAAGCCTAAGCCTTAACACATATACACTCAATAACACACAAGGGGGAACATAATCTACAATCAGTTAAGGGGATGCGCTAAAATCTAAAGCGATTAACCTTTATCCTACTGACGGAAACTTAAAAAAATCTGCGGTAGGTGTATTTGCCATGGAGGTCCATTCTATGGTACAAAGTTGCTCAATAATTTTTACTATTTCATTGAAAGAATTAGGCTTAACAACATACAGGTTTGCGCCATACTCAAAGCAGGTTTGTACAGTAGGATTAAAATCAGTAGTGGAATAAATAATAATGGGCAAACTTTTAAACCCGGGCTTGCTTCTTATAGCCTTTAAGCACTCCAAACCATTCATATTAGGCATATTAATATCGAGAAACAAAACATCAGGAATAACATCGTTTTCCAAAGCTTCCAGCAACTTTCGTCCATCCTCAGCATAAGACAACTCTAAAGGTAATTTTGTGTGAAGAATAGCTTCATTAAAAATTAAATGATCATCTTCATCATCATCAGCTAATACATGAAGCTTTTTACCATTCTCCACAATCATCGGTCAAAAAATTTGAAAATTATTTTGCCAGGAGGCATTTAAAACCGGATATAACATCAAATAAACTTATTTTATCAAAAATAGCAATTAAAATTGCCGGGCAGATTGACCACCATCCTTCTCGTCAACCTTTTATAAAAAATTAAGACTGGTTTCCATTAGTTCATAATAATTGGCTTCTCAATATTTGACCCTGGGCATGAAGCAACGGTAATAGTTTTATTATTAAGGCTGGTTCATACTTTAATAAGTAACGATATTTACTTTTTATAGACCACAATGATTTCTCCCAATACCATACAACAAATTACAAGCAGGATAGATATTATTGAGATTGTGGGTGAGTTTGTAAAGCTTAAAAAACGGGGAGCCAACTACCTGGGCAATTGCCCTTTTCACAACGAAAAATCTCCTTCGTTTACGGTCTCGCCCAGCAAAGAAATTTACAAATGCTTTGGATGTGGTAAAAGCGGGAATGCAATAGGGTTTTTAATGGAGCATGAAAAGTACTCCTATGTTGAAGCCTTAAAATGGCTGGCAAAAAAATATAATATTGATGTAGAGGAAACAGAGTTAAGTCCCGAAGTTAAACAGCAACAGCAAGTTGCAGAAAGCCTGTTCATCATAAACAACTTTGCTCAAAAGCATTTTAGTCATAATCTTTTTTCAACAGAAGAAGGTAACGATGTGGCTTTAAGCTACCTCAAGCAAAGAGGGTTCAGGGAAGAAATACTTCAAAAATTCCAGGTTGGATACAATCTTGATCAAAGGGATGATCTTACCAGGCAAGCCTTAAAAAATCAATATAATATTGAATACCTGCAAAAAAGCGGGTTGATTAGTCTTCGTAATGAAGTACCGGCAGATAATTATAGAGGTCGCATCATCTTCCCGGTTCACAATACCACCGGTAAAATAATTGGTTTTGGCGCCAGGGTCATTAAAACATCCGACAGGGCACCCAAATACATCAACACGCCTGAGAATGAGTTGTATGTAAAAAGTAAAATCTTATATGGAACGTACTTTGCCCGCCAGTCAATAGACAAATTAGATGAATGTCTTTTGGTAGAAGGTTACACAGATGTGATAAGCCTGCACCAGGCCGGCATAGAAAACGTTGTAGCAAGTGGTGGAACCTCATTAACCATTGATCAACTAAGGTTAATAAGAAAGTACACCAACAACTTAACCATTATATATGATGGTGACAGTGCAGGTGTAAAAGCAGCATTACGCGGTCTTGACATGGCGCTTGAAGAAGGGTTGAATGTTCGGTTGGTGCTTATACCGGACAATGAAGACCCTGACAGCTACGTAAATAAAGTTGGTGTTACCGAGTTCAGGCGATTTGTAGAAACCAATAAAAAGGATTTTGTCCTCTTCCAAATGGAAGTAATGTTGAAAGATGCCGGTAACGACACCAGCAAAAAAGCAGCGGTGGTTAACCAGGTTGCCGAAACGCTTAGCAAAATAAATAAAGCTGAAGATTTTACTAAACAACAGGACTATATAAGACAGTGTTCAGCCTTTTTAAAAATAGATGAAGGTGGCCTGAACAACCTGGTTAATAAATACAAACGCGATAAGATTGAAAAAGAGGAGAAGAAACACAATTATGAATCTTCTTCATTTAAAGTGGAGAAGAACGAAAACGCTACCGACGATATCATTGACCTGATTTATAATGATGACCTGCAGGAAAAAAATGTACTGCGTGTGCTGTTGGAGTATGGTCTGTTACCCTGGGATGAAGAAAAAACAATGGCTGATTACATATTTGCAGAACTGGACTTTTTTCATTTTGATAATCCTGAGCTGGAGCATACTTTGGAAGTATACCGCGAACAATATCAAAATGGTTTACAACCAACAGGCAAAAGCTTGCTGTACCATGAAGATCCGTCAATCAGGCAAATTGTAACCAACATAGACATTCAACCTTATGAACTAAGCCCTAACTGGGACAAAGTATTGGAAGGGTTGAACATTACCAACCGTGATGTTAGCCGGCAGGATGTAGTAATGAGTACCAATTACTTTAAGCTGAGAAAGATTAAAAAAATGTTTGAAGAAAACCAGCGTGATATGGAAAGGGCTACACAATATGACGAGCAGTTAAGCCTCATTAGAATTCACCAACAATTGAAAGAAGAAGAGCAGAAAATAACCAATCTCCTGGGTACTGTTATTCTTAAGTAATCATTTATCAGGGCAAACCTTCAAAATTAATTTTATCTTTTTGCTGTGCCTTTAGGCACAACTTTGTAGGTAGAAATATTACATAATTAAAACAAGACCTTCCTATAGGAACGCTTTATGCTTTTTTAAAACATTTCTACCCACCAACAGTCCCTATCGATACTATAAAGAAAGTATTCAATCCCGGTTTAAATATCAAAGGCGCAAAAATCTAAATGGGTTTGACCTGAACCATTCATCCTTTTAAAAGCGAATAGCCAGGTGCACTTTCTATCTTTAAAATAAAAGAAAAGCTACTTTAAAAAAAGCTTAAAAAACCTTTATAATATTGTGTTTTACTTTATGGCATTTTTATTAGGTCTTCAAAACTTCTCTTTACCGAAATTTTTAATAAGTACGATGCTATAGATAGAAATAATCATTTGTTGTTTTTATATTAACGTGTTGATAAACCTCATTTAATTGCTTTGCCGCAATCATTAAAAATCAAAGTCTCTACATGAAAAGAAAAGCGATACCAAAATGCTGCTTTCCCCTGCTTATGGCAGGAATATTTACATCAACCTTTATCCCTCATCAAAGTTTTGCTTACCCTTTTGCTCCTAAAAAATTGAGGATTGTTGAGCAGACCGTTAACGGCACTATAAAGGACGGGTCTGGTAATCCCTTAAGTGGCGCTACAGTAAGCTTAAAAGGGGGAAGTCAAAGTACGGTAACAAATGCCCAGGGTTCATTCTCCATAACAGTACCAAATAGCTCAAGTGTACTGGTAATTAGTTATGTTGGTTTTGCAACACAGGAAATTACAGTTGGCAACAGGTCATCTGTAAATATTTCTTTAACTACAAATTCAGCAGAACTTAACCAGGTAGTTGTTGTAGGCTACGGTACACAAAACAGGAAAGATGTTACCGGTTCGGTTAAATCCTTAAAAAGCGAAGATTTTAATAAAGGTATTATCAACTCACCTCAACAACTGTTGCAGGGTAAAGTTGCCGGTGTAAACGTTACGTCTGCCAGTGGAGAACCGGGGGGTGTAATGGGTATTACAGTAAGAGGTCCGGGGGGGGTACGTAGTGGTAGCACACCTTTATTTGTAGTTGATGGTTTACCACTGGATAATTCCAGCACCGGTGGCGGTGACCCCTTAAATTTCTTAAACCCTCAGGATATAGAATCTATTGACGTTTTAAAAGATGCCTCAGCAACGGCTATTTATGGTGCAAGAGGAGCAAATGGGGTTATCTTAATAACTACTAAAAAAGGTAAAGCTGGCACTTCTATATTGTCAATGTCTGCCAGCCTTGGCGTCTCAAACATTGCCCGCAAATTACCTGTTTTTTCGGCTGATGAATTTAGGACACAAGTAAAAAGAATAGGCGGCGCACTCGATGACAAAGGTGCTTCAACCGACTGGCAAGATTTAATTACCCGTACGGCACTCACTCAAAACTATAATTTAAACTTAAGCGGAGGTGCTGATAAATTAACCTACTATGCATCTTTTGGTGCACAAAGACAAGAAGGTATTTTAAAGAATAATTCGTTGGACAGGTACAACGGAAGATTTAATGCTACACAACGTTTTTTAGATGATCGTCTTACAATTGAAGCAAATTTAAGTGTGGCAAATACAAAAAATACCCGCCCACCCATCACTAGTATGATCGGCGATGCTATCAGTAATAATCCCACTTATTCGCCATACGATGTAGCAGGCAACCCGGTGCCTTACAACAATCTTAGTAACCCACTTATTTATCTCAATCTTGATAAGGACGTTGCTACTATTAACCGCACACTTGCCAATCTTACTTCATCACTAAAAATATTTAAGGGCCTCGTGTACAAGTTGAATTTTGGAATAGATAATGCAACAGGAGTTCGCGACCTGCAAGGTTTATCAAGTTCTACACCCCCACGCGATGGAAGGTTGGAGAGTTACTATAACTTCAATAAGAACACCCTTATCGAAAATTACCTTACTTACAACTGGTCAAAGGCCGAACATAGTTTAAGTACGCTTGCTGGTCACTCCTACCAAAAGTTCAATATTTCGGGTAGAAACAATAGTATTAACAGGTTTCCAATAGGCGGGGTTGAACCCATTTATAACCCCGGTGTAGGTCAGGAGTTGACTCTTGTTAATAACAGGCCGGGTGGTTATGCTTATATAAACGAACAGCAATCATTTTTTGGAAGGGTAACTTACCAATATGCTAAAAAATACCTGGCTACAGTAAACTTTAGGGCTGATGGTTCATCAAAATTTGGTACCAATAATAAGTATGGATATTTTCCTTCTTTCTCGTTAGGATGGAAAATTTCAGAAGAAGATTTTTTACAGAATTCAATGTTCAGCAACCTGAAACTAAGGGCTGGATGGGGCAGAACGGGTAACCAGGAAATACCTCCTAAAATCACCCAGCCTTTATTTACTTCTTTGGGTGGCAGTTACCCATTGTACCCAACAGGCACCTACCCTGCCAGCTACACATATGTTCGACTTGCTAATCCTGACATACAATGGGAAGTATCAGAACAAACAAATGTGGGTTTAGATTTTGGTTTACTGGGTGGTGCATTAAATGGAACTATCGATGTGTTTAGAAAAGTATCTAACAACATTCTTCTGCAGGTAACACCAGCCGATCCTGTTCAACCTTCATCCGAAGTTTGGAACAATGTAAAAGACATGACCATTACCAACCGGGGGCTTGAACTGGACCTGAATTATCAAAAGGAAATTAATAAAAACTTACGATTTGGTATTGGTGGTAATGCAACCTTCATTAGCAATATCGTTAAAAACTCGCCTTATTCTGTTATCCCATCGGGTTCTGCATCAGGTTCCGGTTTAACCTCTGCTACTATTAATGGCTATATTAATAATCAGCCTATAGGTACCTTTTACCTGCTTGATTTTATCGGCATAGGAAACGATAGCTTAAGCCAATACCGTGATGTTGATAAGGATGGAATTATTACAGACAAAGACAGGGTGACTTTAGGCACAGCTTTACCTAACTTTTTGTACAGTTTTTATGGCAATGTAAATTTTAAAGGATTTGATCTTACCGCCAATTTCAATGGCGTTTCCGGCAATAAGATTTATGACAATACGGCCAATTCAAACTTTTATAAAGCAAAACTTGCCAAGAGCGTAAATACAACCATAGATGCTATTACCGATTTAAAAGAATCGAATAACAATGCAGCCCGTGTTAGCAGCAGGTATTTAAAAGATGGCAGCTACCTCCGTTTAAACAACCTGGCTTTGGGTTATAATTTTAACACAACAGCTTTGGGAATTAGCAGATGGGCTTCATCAATCAGGTTATCAGTTACAGGTCAAAACCTCTTTGTTGTTACCAACTATAATGGCTATGATCCAGAAGTGAATGCGGATAGAAACATAGGCAATATCTCTTCGTACGGCATTGATTTCTTAAGCTATCCAAAGGCCCGTTCATTCATTTTTGGACTAAATGTTACTTTCTAAAACAGTTAATCATGAAAAAAAATATTATAAAGCAATTCTTTGTACTGGGTGCCGTTATTTCGTTGGTTAGTTGCACAAAACTCAACGAAGAAATCCTGGACGAATCTTCTGTTACTGGTCTTACGGATAAACAATTGGCAGAAGGAACTATTACACCGGTTTATGCAGTGTTACCCGGCATTTTTCAACACACCACCTATTTTGCCCTGCAGGAAATTTCTACTGATGAGGCAATTTTGCCCTACCGTGGCGGCACTGATTGGGGTGATAATGGTATTTATATTTCGCTGCACAAGCATGAAACTACCAGTACGGATCCTAATGTTAGAAATACCTGGAATAACATTGTGCTGGGACTTTCAAGGTCAGTTACTGCCATCACTGCTCTATCCACCAGCAAAGATCCAAATGCTAAAACATTTTTGGCTGAGGCAAGAGGTATGAGAGCATATTTATCAATGCTTTCACTGGACCTGTTTGGAGTAGTATTTATAAAAGACGACCCAACTGGCATTTCTAAAGTAACCCGTGGAAACGATGCAGTAGAATATATAAAGTCTGAATTACTGGCTATTGAACCTGACCTTACCACAACTGCCGGTCCCGGACGTATTACTAAGGCTGGTGCATGGGGGTTGCTGGCCCGACTCTACCTGAACTCCGCTGTTTATCGCGATAGATATGCTTCCGCATTCACTTTTAAACCGGAGGATATGGACAAAGTGATTGAGTACTGCGATAAGATTATCAGCTCTAACCAGTTTGCCTTTGCACCTGAATATTTTTCTCTTTTCAACGATAACAATCATACAAATAAGGAATTGATTTTTGCTGTTGACCAGCGGGCTGATTTAAATGGTCATAACCGTATGGCGTACTTTTCACTTTCAGGCGACCAGTTTCCTTTACCTGCATACACAGGAGCCAATGGTACCGACGGACCAGCTATTACCTCTGACTTTTACAGAACGTGGGTAACTGCCAATGACCCAATTGATCCTGCCGCAGCTGATCCCCGCTTTTACAAAGAAAATTTATCAATCTACTCAAACCCCGGAGATTCTTGTGTTGATGCCGCTTCATTCTATATCAATCGGGGTATCTTAAGAGGACCTCAATATGGCCTGACCAAAAACCCCGATGGTTCATTTAAGAAATGCCCGGATGGAAAAATGAAAGTAAGCCCATTGTATAATGTAACCCGTTCACGCCCAACTTTACCTGTAAATTTTACTGAGTTTATTGATTTTAGTGTTGCCGGTAGCAATTACAATACCGGGTACCGCGTTGAGAAATACGAGTTTAGCAGGGGTTCAGTTAGCGGACGAAATTTTGGTGAGCATGATATTGTTATTCTACGCCTGGCGGATATTTATTTAATGCGTGCCGAAGCCAAACTGAGAAAATCTGGTGATGCCGCCTCCGCCTTAGCAGATGTAAACATCATAAGGGCTGCCAGAACAGCAACTACCCCGGCAAAACCATTAACAAGCATCTCATTAGACCTGTTGTTCCGCGAAAGGGGATTTGAAATGTATTGGGAAATGGTTCGTCGTACTGATATGATCAGGTTTGGAAAATATGAAGGTACCTGGACCGAAAAGAGTAATTCTGATAAACAAAAAAGAATTTTCCCTATTCCACAAACAGCAATTGATGGAGCTTCTAACTTGCCAGGATATATTGTACAGAATCCGGGTTACTAGAAAAATTTTTAAGAAAGATATTTTAACAAAGGCCACCTGTTCGGTGGCCTTTTGTTTTGGATTTATGTTGAAGATTATTAATCTGATTTGAAAAACTGGATACCAATCAAATTACAAAAAAAAGTATACTCTCCAAAAGGAAAAGCTTTTTGCCCTGCGGCTAAGGTAAACAAAGGTTAAGGCATGGTGTAGCAGAATCAACATTGGTTTTTGGTAAAGTTTTAATGGCTCCGATGTCAGCTTGTTAACAACTTAATTATAACTATGCCTCTTCTCTTGGCTAACAAAGTAGTTTTTGTCACTGATCAAAGCTTGGCTTTACTTGATTAAAAAAGTGAAATCTTATATGTTAAAAATAAACCGAAACTGCATCGTTTCTTTTTAAAATCACGTACTAGGACATATAAGACATTGGATCTAAGCAAAATCCTCCTATACCGTTAACGACTGCCGTGGAAGTGATGGCTTTATCTACTTGTTTCTATTTTTAAAAATAAACTGTGTATGAAACTTACTTTGTCTACAATTATTGTTGCCAGTACCTTGCTGGCAGCCTGCTCAAAAAAATCGGTGGATACTCCTGCCGCCACTGTGCCAGAGCGGCTGGAAATTGGCCCTGCCACAGCAAGTGTTACAGCCGGAGAAAACACCACATTTGTACTGAAATATTTTAATACCACTGGGCAGGAGACAACGCCACCGGCTAGTATTGTTTGGAGCAGTGGCAATACCACTATAGCCACTGTAAGTAATGGGGTAGCTACCGGGGTTGGCACAGGCCAAACAGATATAAAAGCTACGTTTAACGCAACAGTAGCAACTGCACTGCTTACAGTTGTTAGCAACAATACACAATTGGCTACCGTTAATATCGTTTCCGCCAATATAAAAGAAATAGCACTTAACGAAACTGCTACACTAGCGGCAGTAGGTAAAAATGCAAATGGCGATGATATAACCGGCTTAAACTTTACGTGGCAAAGCGATAACACTTCGCTGGTTTCTATTGCTACAGGGGGTATGGTAACCGGTAAAGCTTATGGTACTTCAAATGTTACTGCCGAAGCAAATGGAATACGTAGTACGCCGGTAATGGTACAGGTAATACGCAAGGGCGATTTTGCAGGCAGCCTCACAAAAGGCAATGCAAAATTAAAAATTGAAAATGGTGTATTGAAGCTTGAGACCGCTTCTGATTTTGTATCGCCCAACGACCCGCCGGACCTTCGCATTTATCTTGGAAACGCTACCAATAATATCAATGATGCAGTGGAGATAGCATCATTAATCAAAAGAAATGGTGCTCAAAGTTGGAATGTTTCTTCATCTGTAAGTATAACAAAGTACCGCTACGTATTAGTGTGGTGCAAACAATTTGGAGGCACATACGGTTTGGCCGATTTTAAGTAAATAATCAATTTTAGATTTTTTTTGTTACATATCTCTTTTGAAACGCCTTTGCAGTTTTAAAAGTTATTTCAACTTATCTGGCTTTATATAAAACTTACTAAAAGTTTTCCCACGTTACACATTCAATTAAGAAATGAAGACCTTTCAGTTCTGGAAATGATGGTTTATTATATTAGCATTGACCTTAAAACGATATTTTTTTACTAACACAACTAAAAGTTAGTAGTGCTCTGTAAAGGCTTATGTTTATTCGACAATATCACCCTGCCCGTCCGGTCAGCTTTGAACACTACCCTGCCCTATATACAGTTTCTGTTCGTTTGCTTAAATGTTTGCCGACAGCTTAGTATGGATACGCGGTTACACTTTAAATTATTGCTTCTGCTAATACTTCCTTCTTTAAAGCTTATTTGCGGTTTACAGCTATGGCTGATAGAAATGCCTGACGCACTAAAATAAAAAATGCATCCACTTTTGATGAATGCACTTTTTATTACTGAGTTACTTCTACTTTTCTGATGGACTTTTCTTTCCTGCTAAAAGCTTTTCAACTGTAGCTTCCAGCCTGCGCTTTCTCGTGTCTTCTTTCTTTGCTCCTTCAATCCAGCTAACAAACTCATTTTGGTTGAAAACAGATAAGTTCTGAAAGAAGTCTCTCGCCTTTTTGTGGCGGGTAAAAATCTTTTCCAATCCTGATGGAAGTACCGAAAGCTGCTTGTCAAATTCCTCCTCTACCAATTCTACCGGGGCTTCATCAGCCAGGGCAGCGGCATCGGTAATTTGATCTGTCTTTTTAAATTGGAGCGCACTCCAAACATGATCGAGAGCTACCAGTGCAATAGTTTCGTATTGATTTTGCGTAAGAACGGACCAACTGCAATCACGATTAAGATCACTTGAAATTTTGCTGGTAGTTTTTGGATAAGCAACCCAAAGTTTTCCTTCCTGGTGCAGGGCTGGAATCACTTCGCGTAAAATACCATTTAACTGGTTTACGTTAATTGCAAATACCAAAGCAAAATCGATCTTCTTTAGTTTCAGCAGCGGGGTAACATTCTTTGAATACGATAACTTAATGAACTGTTTCTCGATAGATGATGGTAATCCCTGGATTAACAGGTTCCTTTCATCCTTCAATTCTAACTTTTCAAACAAACTTTGATGCGACATGCCTCAAAAAGATTTAAGGGTTATCGAAAATATAAGATTGCAAAGGTAGAAAAATGTACCTTATTATAAAGAAAAAAGTCCATCTTAATTAGATTAAAATGAACTTTTTCGCAAAAATTATGTATTCAAAGGTCTTTTCTTACCTGATTGGCTTGTAATATTTAAGCGCTTCAGGCATTTGTTGTTGCAAACGTGCAATCCGGTTTCCCTCTGCAGGGTGCGTACTTAAAAACTCTGGGGGCTTCTGTCCATTTCCTTGTGCTTCCATTCTCTGCCATAAAGGAATTGCTTCACGTGGATTGTAACCTGCAAGAGCAGCATAAATCAAACCCAGTTTGTCAGCTTCATACTCCTGGTTACGACTATGTGGTAAGGTAACACCCACTGCCGAACCAATGCCATATGCCTGCATAAACAACTCCTGTGTTTGTTGTGGTTTGCTTGATAGTGCAATTGATAATGCGGCACCACCTAACTGCTGTAATAAACCTTCACTCATACGCTCGTTACCGTGCTTTGCTACTGCATGCGCTATTTCATGACCTATCACTACGGCAAGGGCTGCTTCATTTTGAGTTATAGGAAGTAACCCGGTATACACTACAATTTTACCACCGGGCATACACCAGGCGTTTACATCCTTACTATTTACAAGGTTGTACTCCCACTGGTAA